>JAKAIH010000267.1 GCA_021825225.1 Pseudomonadota bacterium | reverse complement strand
GATCGCCTCCTGCGACAGCTTCCAGCCGAGCATCGCGATGACGCTCGCGAGCTCTGACAGGCTGCGTTCACGCCCCTCTTTATGGAAACGGCTGCGGATGCGGATGGCCATGATCGGCTGGCCAGCGGCTAGTGCTCGCCCTTGGTGCGCAGCAGGCCGGCGAGGCGATTGCCCTGTTTCTGCGGACCGCCGCGCGGGAAGATTTCGTGCAGGTAGTGGTTGCTGCCGCGTTGCCCGCCCCACACCTGGGTGAAGTGCCGGATCATGGCGCGCACCTGCGCCTGTACACCGTGATCGCGGTAGTAGGCGCGCAGGTAGCGGATCACCTCCCAGTGCTCCTCGGTCAGCGCAAGGTCCTCGTCCTGCGCCAGCGCGACGGCGAACGCCTCCGACCAGTCGTCCAGGTTGCACAGATAGCCTTCGGAGTCGAGCAGGACCTCGCGCCCGCCGACCGTGATCGAACGCTGCGGCGACGCACTGTAGTGGCGCTTGAGCGTTTTCTGAGCCGTGTTCTCGCGCATGCTAATACCCGCCCTTGCCGTAAGGCTTGGGCAGCGCGGCGACGCGCGCCCCCTGTTTTGCCGGTCCGCCGGGAAACAGGTCGTACAGCGCCTTGCTGTCGCAGCCCGGCATGAGTTCGCCCACGTCCTTCAGCATGGCGCGGAAGTTCGGCGTATGGCCGTGCTCGCGGTACTGGCCGCGCAGATACTCCACGACCTTCCAGTGATCGTCGTTCAGTTCTATGCCCTCGGCCTGCGCGATCACGCGCACCGCTTCCTCGCTGTAGTCGGGCGCGAGCAGGTAGCCTTCGTCGTCCGTCTCCAGTTCGACCCCATTCACCAGGTATCCCATCGCTTCAGCTCCTTCTTGTCGTGCGCGCCGTGTGTCCGGCGTCGGTTTAGTGTCGGCCTAATACCGGTCTAGTTCTTGCGGATGTAAAACTCGAATGTGCCCGGCGCGGTCTCCTGCTTGTCCATCAGATCCAGCGGCGTCGAGCGCACCCAGGCGTTGACGTCATCGGGCGAACCGGGACAATTGCTGATCAGGCGCAGCGTCTCGCCCGCATGCATGCCGTCGAGCAGCTTCTTCGCTTCGATGATGGGCCCCGGGCAGGCGACGCCGCGGATGTCCAGTGTGGCATTCGCCTGCGGATGCGCCGACCCGCCGCTGCCGCGGCGGATGGTATAGGCGACGCGGCGCCCCCCGAGTTTGTTCGTCTCGATCACTTCGTTGCCGGTATGGCGGCTCCAGGCGAACAGGTCGTCGGGCGTGCCGGGACAGTCCGAAATCAGCAGCATGCTCTTGCCCGGCGGCAGGTCGTCGACCACCTGCTTTGCGCCCAGCAGCGGCGCCGGGCAATTCAGGCCGCACAGGTCCAGCGTGACCAGGGGCTTGTCCGCGTTTTTCTCGGTACTCATGGCGACTCCTTTCGCTTGCGCGAACACTCCCGCGTTGAACCTTGCGCCCATCACGATCCCACCGCGGCGGCCGATCGGTGCGGCACGAAAATTCCGCAGCCGAGCTTGCGCCCGGCACCCAATCCCGTCTGCTGCATCGCGAGCGAGTGCTCGGGCGAAAGCTCGTGCAGCATCACGGAAAAGCCCGGCATCTGCGCGCCGGCGCCGTCGGCGCGGCGCAGTTTGCCCAGAACCACCTTGCAGGCGATGCCGGCCTGCTGCAGCTCCGCGTTCACGCCGCGCAGGAACTCGACCTCGTCGTCGCTTTCGGCGGCGACGAAGCGCGAGTATAAGGTGCTGTGCGCAAACAGCGTGCGCAACTGCGGCGCGCCGATCTCCACCCCCTCGCCCAAGTCCAGTCGTGTCCCGGACAGCGCGAACGCCAGTTGCGCCCGCTCGCGCTGCAGCCGCAGCATCAGCCGGCCGCGCCCGCCCACATAGAGTTCGGCCGCGCCGTTGCCGGAACGCGCGCCGCGGATCGGGTGCACGCCGGCGGTTTCATCCGCGTCCAGCCAGGCGAGTTGCTCGGCCAGCAGGCGGTATAGCGACCAGCCGTGGTCGGACGGAATTGTCCCGCCTTTGAGCACGAATGCGACATCGACTACCTCGGGCATGTTCGCTTCAACCTAGGCCTTGGTTTGGGTCTGGGCCCAGGCGCTCATCGCCCGGCCCCAGCGCGCAGCGGTGTCGGCATCGACCTCGAATATGGTGAAGCGGGCACCGCGCTCGCGGATGCGCAGCCGCAGCAAAGGCATGCCGCCGGTTTCGTATTCGAACTGCTGCAACTCGACCTCCTGGCCGCCGAACGGACAGGTGAATTTGTCGAGCGTTTCGATTTTGTCCACGGGTATGCCTCCGGGCTGCACTATGGCACCGGCGCCAGAACGCGCAAATCACCGCTTTGGAGGGGACCGGAATACTCCTTTCGGGTAGGTCCGCATTACCCGCCTGAGCAGGCCGCGCCCCCCTGCCCGAGTTATGGCGAGGCCAGACCCAGCGCTTTAAGATCGACGCACAAAAAGAAGAATTAGAAGCTGCACCCATCTTTACAGGAGGCTACACATGGCGAAAAAACCGCACGACACGCCGAATCTTGACGCGCTCGAGACTGGCCCCTGGCCGAGTTTTGTCACCGGCCTGAAGCGTCTGGCCAAGGACAAGGATTATGTGGTCGACATCCTCGGCCACCTGGAGCATTCCTACCAGACCAAGAAAGGATACTGGAAAGGAGGTACCGTCGGCGTTTACGGTTACGGCGGCGGCGTGATCCCGCGCTTCACCGAAGCCAAGGGCGCGGACGACAAGCCCCTGTTCAAGGACGCGGCCGAATTCCACACCCTGCGCGTGATGCCGCCCGCGGGCATGCATTACGACACCGCCGTCCTGCGCAAGATGTGCGACATCTGGGAAAAGCACGGTTCCGGCCTGATCGCTTTCCACGGCCAGTCGGGCGACATCATGTTCCAGGGCGCCACCAGCGAAAACGTGCAGAAGGCGTTCGACGAACTCAACGAAGCCGGCTTCGACCTGGGCGGCGCCGGCCCCGCGGTGCGCACCTCCATGTCCTGCGTCGGCGCCTCGCGCTGCGAGCAATCCTGCTACGACGAAGGCAAGGCGCACCGCCAGGTGATCAACAGCTTTCTCGACGACATCCACCGCCCGGCACTGCCCTACAAATTCAAGTTCAAGTTCTCCGGCTGCCCCAACGACTGCATGAATTCGATCCAGCGCTCGGACATGGCCATCATCGGCACTTGGCGCGACAACATCCGCACCGACGAGGCCCTGGCGAAGAAATGGTTCGCCAAGCACGGCATGAACGAACTGGTGAACGACGTGGTCGCGCGCTGCCCGACCAAGGCGATCCAGCTGAAGGAGATCAAGTCGGTCAAGCAGGGCGACGGCATCTCCTCGGTGGCGGTGAACGATACCCATGCGCTGGAGATCCAGAACCGCGACTGCGTGCGCTGCATGCATTGCATCAACGTCATGACCGGCGCGCTGGCGCCGGGCAAGGACAAGGGCGCGACCATCCTGGTGGGCGGCAAGCGCACGCTGAAAATCGGCGACCTGATGGGCTCGGTGGTGGTGCCGTTCATGCCGCTCAAGACCGAAGAGGACTACGAGCAGCTGGTCGAGCTGGGCAAGAAGATCGTCGACTTCTTCGCCGAGAATGCGCTCGAGCACGAGCGCACCGGCGAGATGATAGAGCGCATCGGCCTGGTGAATTTCCTCGAGGGCGTAGAACTCGAAGTCGATGCCGCCATGGTCGCTGCGCCGCGCACCAATCCCTACGTCCGCGCCGACGGCTGGGACGAGGAAGTCGCCAGGATCAAGGCGAAGAAAGCCGCCGCCTGAGCATCGGATCGCAACCGATTCCGCACTGAAAACGATACGCCTGGAGACAAGCAATGGCTCAAGCTCAACCGCAGATGCGCAAGCCCAAGGAAACCGGGGTTCCGGATCACCTGCAGTACATGCACCCGCTCATGGTCAAGAACCATGGCAACTGGAAATACCATGACCGACCGCGCCCCGGGGTGCTGCACCATGTGTCGCATTCGGGCGACGAGATCTGGACCGTGCGCGCCGGCACCCAGCGCCAGATGGACGTGCACACCATCAGAAAGCTGTGCGACATCGGCGACCAGTTCGCCGACGGGCATGTGCGCTTCACCATCCGCTCCAACATCGAATACATGGTCGCGGACCAGAAAAAGGTCGCGCCGCTGATCGAGACACTGGAGAAGAGCGGCTTCCCCGTGGGCGGGACCGGCAATTCGGTGTCGATGATCGCGCACACCCAGGGCTGGCTGCATTGCGACATTCCCGGCACGGACGCTTCGGGCGTGGTGAAGGCGCTGATGGACGAGCTGCACTACGAGTTCCGGCACGAGGAGATGCCCAATCGCGTGCATATGTCGACCTCCTGCTGCGAAATCAACTGCGGCGGCCAGGCCGACATCGCGATCATCGTGCAGCACACCAAGCCGCCCAAGATCAACCATGACCTGGTCGCCAATATGTGCGAACGGCCGTCGGTGGTGGCGCGCTGCCCGGTGGCGGCGATCCGGCCGGCGATGGTGAACGGCAAGCCTTCGCTCGAAGTCGACGAGAAGAAGTGCATCTGCTGCGGCGCCTGCTATCCGCCCTGCCCGCCGATGCAGATCAACGATCCCGAGCACTCCAAGCTCGCGATCTGGGTGGGCGGCAAGAATTCGAATGCGCGCGCCAAACCGACGTTCATGAAAATGGTCGTCTCGGGCCAGCGC
>JAKAIH010000266.1 GCA_021825225.1 Pseudomonadota bacterium | reverse complement strand
CGTGCACGAGATCCAGGGCTGGCGCGATCTGCGCCGGCGCCTCGAGTCCGACCGGCGCTGTTTCGCCTTTTTTCATCCGGCCCTGCCCGACGAGCCGATCATATTCATCGAGGTCGCGCTGACCAAGGGCCTGAGCGAGCAGGTGCAGCCGCTGCTCGACCCGGACTCGGGCGTGGTCGATCCGGCGAGCGCGGACACCGCGATCTTCTATTCCATCACCAACTGCCAGGAAGGCCTGCGCGGCATTTCCTTCGGCAATTTCCTGATCAAGCAGGTGGCGGAGGATCTGGGCCGCGAATTCCCGCGCCTCAAGACCTTCGCCACGCTGTCGCCGATACCGGGCTTTCGCCGCTGGCTCGCCGATATCACCGCGGCGCACGCCGAGGTGTCGGAACTCGCCGAGCTGGCCACCACACTGTCGGAGGAAGACTGGTTCAAACGCGCCGGGCCGGGCAGCAAAGTGCGCGGCGAATTGATGCGCCTGTGCGCGTATTACCTGCAGCACGCCAAGCACGGCAAGGAAGCGGCCGATGCGGTGGCGCGCTTTCACCTGGGCAACGGCGCGCGCATGGAGCGCCTCAACTGGCTCGCCGATTCCTCCAGGACCGGCATGGCGCGTTCGGCCGGCCTGATGGTGAATTACGTCTACCGCCTGAAGGACGTCGAGCGCAATCACGAGGCCTATGCGAAGGAGCATGCGGTCGTCGCCTCGCCCGGGCTGTCGCTGCTCGCGCGCGGCAGCCTGCTCGCGCGCCTCAAGGAGCGGCAGAAGTAATGCCCGCGTCGCGGCCGGCGCCGCCCTGATCGCGCATGGCCGCGGGCAAACTGGCGGAGAACATCATGCACTTCGCCCGCGTGCTGCGCGCGGCGGGGCTGCCGATCGGACCGGACCGGGTGGTCGACGCGCTGCGCGCGCTCGAAACCGCCGGCATAGAGCGGCGCGAGGACTTCTACTGGACGTTGTCCGCGGTGTTCCTGTCCAAGCGCGAGCAGCAGGAGCTGTTCGACCAGGCCTTCCATATCTTCTGGCGCGACCCGCAGATGCTCGAGCGCATCATGAGCCTGCTGCTGCCGCAGATCTACGGCCGCACCGGCCAGCCCGAGCAGGACCAGGCGAGCCGGCGCCTGTCCGAGGCGCTGTATGCCAAGCGCGAGCAGGCCGAGGAACAGGGGCAGCAACAGGAAATCGAAATCGACGCGAGCCTCACGTTCTCGCAGAGCGAATTGCTGCAGCACGCCGACTTCGAGAGCATGAGCGGCGCCGAACTGGCGCAGGCGAAAAAAATGATCGCACGCCTGCGCCTGCCCATACCCGAGGCGCAGACGCGCCGCTTTCGCCCCGATGCCCGCGGCGCCGGCATCGACCTGCGGGCGACGCTGCGCGCGAGCCTGCGCGGCGGAGCGCAGATCATCACGCTCAAGCGCCGCTCGCGCATCACGCGCCATCCGCCGCTGGTGGTACTGTGCGACATCTCCGGCTCCATGAGCCGCTATTCGCGCATGTTCCTGCATTTCCTGCACGCGATCACCAACGACCGCGACCGCGTGCACACCCTGGTGTTCGGCACGCGGCTCACCAATATCACGCGCCACCTGCGCAACCGCGACGTCGACATCGCGATGAACCGCGTGGCGGCGGCGATCCAGGACTGGGCCGGCGGCACGCGCATCGGCATATGCCTCGAAGAATTCAACCGCAAGTGGTCGCGCCGGCTGCTCGGCCAGAACGCAGTGGTGCTGCTGATCTCCGACGGCCTCGACCGCGATGTGGGCGCAGGCCTGGGGGTGGAAATGGAACGCCTGCACAAATCCTGCCGCAGGCTGGTCTGGCTCAATCCGCTGCTGCGCTACGAAGGCTTCCAGCCGCGGCCGTCCGGGGTGCGCGCGATGCTGCCGCATGTGGATGCCTTCATGCCGGTGCACAACATCGAAAGCCTGGTCGATCTCGCGCGCGAGCTCGAACACGGCAAGTGGCAGCGCGGCTCGGGTAGAATCGCCGCTTGAATCGACAGGAATCCTGTTACTGGATGAGGGGATACCTCCCCTCATCCTCCCCTAATTCGGAGGCTGTTTCAGCAGGCCTGAAACAGTGAAACAGCCACAAAGGAACGAAGATCATGGAAATGACCGGCGAGCAACTCATACCCGCGCCACAGGCCGAAGTCTGGCGCGGCCTGAACGACCCTGAGACGCTCAAGGCCTGCATCTCCGGCTGCGAGTCGATCGAACGCCTGAGCGACACCGAATACACGGTGGTGACTACGGCGGCGATCGGCCCGGTCAAGGCCAAATTCCGCGGCAAGCTGCTGCTCGCCGAGCTCGCCCCGCCGAACTCCTACACCCTGCACTTCGACGGCCAGGGCGGTGCGGCGGGCTTCGGCAAAGGTTCGGCCAAGGTGTCGCTTGCTGCCGAGGGCGCGGGCACGCGCCTTTCCTATGCGGTGAAGGCGCAGGTGGGTGGCAAGCTGGCGCAGATCGGCTCGCGCCTGATCGACGGCGTGGCGAAGAAACTCGCGGACGATTTTTTTTCCGCCTTCAACCAGAAAATTGCGCCGCCGCCGGCAGCGGCAGAACCCGCGCCCGAAACACCCGCCGGCGCCTCGCCGCTGTGGTGGGTGATCGCGATCATTGCGGCCATGTTCCTGCTCGCGTATTTCACCTAAGGACCTGCAACAGTACGAGGGAATATCTCCCCTCGCGCTGCCGAGACTCAGCCGAACACGATCACGCCGCGCGCATTGCGCCCTGCTTCGAGGTCGGCAAACGCCTGCGCCGCCTCGTCGATGCCGTAGGTGCGCGTGATGAGTTCGTCCAGCTTGAGTTTTTTCGCCTGGTACAAGGCGATCAGCCGCGGGAAGTCCTCGCGCGGCCGCGCCGAGCCGTAGTAGCTGCCGGTCAGGGTCTTTTCCTCGAAGGTGATCGATGCGGTCTTGAGCGAGGTTTGGTCTTCGCCGCGCGCCACGCCCACCACCAGCGCGGTGCCGCCCTTGCGCAGGGCGCGGAACGCCTGCTCCACCATTTTGCCCAAGCCGATGCACTCGAAGGCGTAGTCGGCGCCGCCGCCGGTGAGCTTTTTCACCGCCTTGACCAGGTTCTCTTCCTTGCCTGCGTTGAGCGTATGCGTGGCGCCGAATTGTTTCGCCAATTCGAGCTTGTTATCGGCCATGTCCACCGCGACGATGATGCCGGCACCGGCGATGGCGCAGCCCTGGATCACGTTCAGTCCGACGCCGCCCGCTCCGATCACGAATACGCTCGATCCGGGTTCTACCCTTGCGGTATTGATCGCCGCGCCGACGCCGGTCATCACGCCGCAGCTGATCAGCGCCGCCTGCGGCAGCGGCATGCCGGGTGCGATTTTCACGACATTGTTCACGTGCAGGGTGGCGTATTCGGCCATCACGCCGCAGGCGGAGAAGATGTTGAGCGGCTTGCCCGCGGCATCGCGCGTGCGCAGGCTGCCGTCGGGCAGGGCGATTACCGCCTTGGCGCCGACATCGCACAGATGCGGGCGGCCGGTGACGCAGTAGCGGCATTTGCCGCACATGTTGACGAAGGAGCTGATCACCGTGTCGCCGACGGCGAACTCGCTCGCGCCTTCGCCGACCTCGACCACGGTGCCCGCGCCTTCGTGGCCGAGGATCAGCGGCAGCGGCATGCCGATGGTGCCGTTGACCGCCGACAGGTCGCTGTGACAGACGCCGCAGGCGCCGAGCTTGATCATCACCTCGTCGCGATGCGGCGACTCGACCTCGATCTCTTCCACCACCACCGGCCCATTGAGCTGGCGGCAGACGACTGCCTTTGCCTTGCGTCCCATGCTGACTCCCCGATTTGGTTGCGGATGGCGGACATTATGCAACCTGGCATGCGAAGCCGCCAAACCGTAAGCGCGCAATTGCGCGCAGCCCTGCCGCCGTCTTCTGTCGCCGTCCGCGGCGCACCGCTGCCCCTGGCGGCGTCGGGGAGATGGCCGTTTACCTCGTAATCCGGCTACAATGTAAAAGTGCGCTTGGTCGGGCATCGAGCGCCACGACTAGAAACCGAGCCTATCCAACCAAAATGAGGAGAGTACAGTGCAACGTCGTTCCTTTCTGAAGAAAGCCGGCCTGGGTCTGGCCGCAGGCGCGGCCGCCGCGCCAGCCATCGTTAACGCACAATCACCGACTGTTTCATGGCGCATGGCCGGCAGCTGGCCCAAGAGCCTGGAGACCCTCTACGGCGGCATGGAGGCGATCTCCAAGCGAGTGGCGGAAGCGACCGGCGGCAAGTTCAACATCAAGGTATTCGCCGCCGGTGAAATCGTAGGCGGACTGCAGGTGCTGGACGCGGTGCAGAACGGCACGGTCGAATGCGGACATACCGCGGCTTACTATTACTTCGGCAAGGACCCCACGTTTGCGCTCTCCTGCGCCGTTCCGTTCGGCCCGAATTCGCGCCAGCAGAACGCCTGGATGTATTGGGGCGGCGGCAAGGAGTTGTTGCGCGAGGTGTACAAGGGCTACAACTGCATGCAGTTCGCGGCCGGCAACACCGGCACGCAGATGGGCGGCTGGTTCCGCAAGGAAATCAAGACGCTCAACGACCTCAAGGGCCTGAAGTTCCGCATCAGCAGCTACGCCGGTATGGTGCTGACCAAGCTCGGGGTGGTACCGCAGACGATCGCCGGCGGCGACATCTATCCGGCGCTGGAAAAAGGCACCATCGACGGCGCAGAGTGGGTCGGCCCGTATG
>JAKAIH010000265.1 GCA_021825225.1 Pseudomonadota bacterium | reverse complement strand
TGTCCCTACCGCGATGATAAAAGCGTATCCGTACAGAAACCACGGTTTTTGGCAAAAGCAGCTTGGCGTCGAAGCGATTCGCAGACGGTTTTTCGTCCGCGCAGCATCGCCATTCAGCGCAGACGAACGCTTTCGCGCAGCGCGAAATCGGCGAAGCTCTTCGCCGCAGCGGCGCCGAAGCGCTTGGCGATGCGCTCGACCGGATTGGACTTCTCGGTATAGTCGACGATGTTTTCCGCCTTGATCACGTCGCGCGCGACCGATTCGACGCTGCCGTAGCCGTCGGCAAGCCCAAGCTCCACTGCCTTGCGCCCGGTCCAGACCAGGCCGCTGAACAGCTCCGGATCGTCCTTGAGCCGCTTGCCGCGGCCCTGTTTCACCACCGCGATGAACTGCTGGTGTATGTCGTCGAGCATGCTCAGGGCATATTCTTTCTGCTTCGGATCCACCGGGGAGAACGGGTCCATGAAGCCCTTGTTTTCGCCCGCCGTGAGCAGGCGCCGCTCGATCCCCAGCTTTTCCATGCCGCCGGTGAATCCGAAGCCGTCCATGAGCACGCCGATGGAGCCGACCAGGCTCGCCTTGTTGACATAGATCTTGTCGGCCGAGGCCGCGACGAAATAGCCGCCCGAGGCACAGATATCCTCCACCACCGCATACAGCGGCGTGTTGGGATACAAGCCGCGCAGCCGCCGCACCTCGTCGTTGATGATGCCCGACTGCACCGGACTGCCTCCCGGAGAGTTGATGCGCAGGATCACACCCTGCGTATTCTTGTCCTTGAACGCGCTTTGCAGCGCGCTGGTGATCTTCTCGGCGCTGGCGTCGCCCTTGGCGTCGATCACGCCTTCGAGTTCAACCAAAGCGGTGTGCTTGCCTTCGGCCATGAGGTCGCCATCGCCGCGCCACTCGAACAGCATCAGCAGCAGGAAAGCAAGGTAGGCAAACGCCAGGAGCTTGAAAAATATGCCCCATCTGCGCGCCCTGGTCTGCTCCTTCAGCGCCGCGAATGCCAGTTTTTCCAGCGTCTCGCGCTCCCAGTTCTTTTCCTCTTGCGCCATCCCCTCAACCCTTCCTCATATAGACCTTGCCGTCGGCTTCGAACACGTTCAGGCGAGTCAACCCCGCACCGCGGCAAGGCCCGCCGCGGCATGCGCCGCTCTCAGGCGCGTACAGCGCTCCATGCGTGGAGCATATCAAATACTCGCCGTCCGTATCGAAAAACTTCCCCGGATTCCAGTCGAGTTCCATGGCGATATGGGCGCAGCGGTTGAGGTAGGCGTAGACCCTGCCGCCGTGGCGGATGGCGAAGGCGGGGGCGGTCTCGCCTTGGCCCTCGATGTCGAAGCGGACGCCGTCGCCGCCCTCGGCGAGATCGCTGCTGGCGCAGATCAGGCGCGCGCCCCCCGGTTCCGGCAACTGGCCGGACTCATCCTGGCGTTCGCTGATCCGGTTCAGGCGTTCGTTGCCAGCCATGGCGCCAAATCTTGCGGCGTATCGATGCAGGCGACTGGATTGAACTCGGTGAGGCTGTCCCGGGGATGTGCCCCGTAACTTACCGCCAGCGCCGGCACGCCGGCGCTCACCGCCATCTGCAGGTCGTGCGCGGTATCGCCTATCATCAGCGTCGCCTCCGGTTCGACCATCAGCTCCCGCATCAACTCCTGCAGCATGGCCGGATGCGGCTTGGAATGGGTTTCGTCGGCACAACGCGAAGAATCGAAATACTGCTTCAGCTGGGTCGCCGCGAATACACGTTCAAGGCCCACACGGCTCTTGCCGGTTGCCACCGCCAGCAGGTGGCCTCGTTGCTTCAGGCTGGCGAGCATCTCGCGCATTCCCGGGAACAGCTCGATATCCGGATCCCGCGCCAGATAATGATGCCGGTAGCGCTCCGCCAGCTTGCCATAGTCGGCCAGTGGAAGTTCAGGCACCGCATAGGTCAGCGCGTCTTTGAGTCCGAGCCCGATCACATGGGCGGCGCGCTCGCGCTCGGGTACCGGCAGTCCGAGATCGCGGCAACTCTCCTGGATGCTGGCGACGATGGCCGCGGCCGAATCCATCAGCGTCCCGTCCCAGTCGAAAACCAGCAGTTCAAATCTTCTTGGCATGTTCCATCCTGCAAATGGGGCTCGTGATCGGGAATACAAGCCCTTGTTGACGTCCGCCGTGCTTAGCTCTGCTGCTCGCGTTCCAGCGATAGCATGAAGTTCTCGAGCTCGGGCGGCAGCGGCGCCTCCAGCTTCAGCCGCTCGCCGCTCGCCGGATGCACGAACGCGAGTTTCCACGCATGCAGGAACATGCGCTTCATGCCCTGCTTCGCCAGGCGCTTGTTCAGTTCGAAGTCGCCGTACTTGTCGTCGCCCACGATGGGAAAGCCCAGATGCGCGAGATGCACCCTGATCTGGTGCGTGCGCCCGGTCTTGAGCTGAGCCTGCAACAGGCTATAGTCGCCGCAGCCGCGTTCGAGTTCAAATATGGTGTGCGACTCGCGCCCTTCATCATCGACGCTGACGCGGCGCTCGCCCGCGCCGGTGACGTAGCGCTGCAGCTTGAGCTTGACGTGCTGCTTGCCCGCGGACCATTGCCCCTTGACCAACACCAGATAGCGCTTATCCATCTGCCCGGCGCGCATCAGTTCATGCATCGCCGTGAGCACCGAACGTTTTTTGGCCAGAAGCAGCAGGCCCGAAGTGTCGCGGTCGAGGCGATGCACGAGTTCGAGGAATTTCGCCTGCGGCCGTGCCGCGCGCAAATGCTCGATCACGCCATGGCTGATGCCGCTGCCGCCATGCACCGCCAGGCCGGCCGGCTTGTTGGCCGCGATCAAGCCCTCGTCCTCGTACAGCAGCGGCAGCTCGATGGTCGGCGATTTCGGCGCCGCGGTCTTGGCTCCAAGCCGCAAAGGCGGGATGCGCACCCGGTCGCCGTCCTGCAGCCGGTAGGTCGCGTCCACGCGCCCGCTGTTGACCCGCACTTCCCCGCTTCTGAGGATGCGGTAGATATGGCTCTTGGGCACGCCTTTGCAGACTCTTAGCAGGAAATTATCGACGCGCTGCCCCGCGGTTTCGGGCTCGATATTCACCTGTCTCGCGGAAACTTTACTTAAATCCTTCATTTTGCTTATAATGTTCGCACTGGCTCAGTCGCGGGACAGGGTTTGTTGCGTCGAAATGACATTTTCAGACCTGAACACGTCCCCGGTTTTGCGGCCCGGAAGGCCGTAACCCTGAGCAATGCGGTTAATATCGCTCACCGGAAGTAGCGAGAGTGTAATTGATTTGGCGCGCTGCAAGCAGCGGCAGATTACGACATCCGGTATGTGTACCGGAAACAAGTACGACAAACCCAACCGATTCCCCTTCCACTCCTCTTATCCAAGACTGGAATGCATCGCTAAGCCCTTGAACATTTAGGCCCAGGTTTGTCCTGCCCGAGGTTTGTCCTGCCCATGCGCGCGCAGGAGCAATATTAAATGAAGCGCATGCTGTTTAATGCGACACAGGCCGAGGAACTCCGTGTCGCCATAGTCGATGGTCAAAAACTCATAGACCTAGACATTGAATCGGCCTCGAAAGAGCAACGCAAGAGCAATATCTACAAGGGTGTCATCACCCGCGTCGAGCCCAGCCTCGAGGCTGCGTTCATCGACTACGGCACCGACCGACACGGTTTTCTCCCGTTCAAGGAAGTCGCCCGCGCCTATTTCAAGGCCGGCGTCGACGTCGGCCGCGCCCGCATCCAGGACGCGCTCAAGGAAGGCCAGGAACTGATCGTCCAGGTGGAGAAGGACGAACGCGGCAATAAAGGCGCCGCGCTCACCACTTTCATCAGCCTCGCCGGCCGCTACCTGGTGCTGATGCCGAACAACCCGCGCGGCGGCGGCGTGTCGCGCCGCGTCGAAGGCGAAGACCGCGAAGAACTGCGCGACACCATGGACCAGTTGCCGGTCCCGCAGGGAATGAGCGTGATCGCGCGCACCGCCGGCATCGGCCGCTCGGTGGAGGAACTCGACTGGGATCTGAAATACCTGCTGCAGCTCTGGCATGCGATCGAGGAAGCCTCCACCACCCAGAAAGGCGCGTTCCTGATCTATCAGGAAGGCAGCCTGGTGATCCGCGCCATCCGCGACTATTTCCATCCCGAGATCGGCGAGATCCTGATCGACACCGATGCGATCTTCGAACAGGCGCAGCAGTTCATGGCGCATGTGATGCCGGACAACGTGAACCGGGTGAAGCGCTACCGCGACGATGTCCCCCTGTTCTCGCGCTTCCAGATCGAGCACCAGATCGAAACCGCCTACTCGCGCCAGGTGAACCTGCCCGCGGGCGGCGCCGTGGTCATCGACCATACCGAGGCGCTGGTGGCGATCGACGTCAACTCGGCGCGCTCCACCCGCGGCAGCGACATCGAGGAGACGGCGTTTCGCACCAATCTCGAAGCTGCCGAGGAAATCGCGCGCCAGCTGCGCCTGCGCGACCTGGGCGGCTTGATCGTGATCGACTTCATCGACATGGAGTCGCAGCGCAACCAGCGCGAGGTGGAAAACCGCCTGCGCGAATCGCTGCACTTCGACCGCGCCCGGGTGCAAATGGGCAAAATCTCGCGCTTCGGCCTGATGGAACTGTCGCGCCAGCGCCTGCGCCCGTCGCTGGGCGAAGGCAGCACCATCACCTGCCCGCGCTGCAACGGCATCGGCCATATCCGCGGCATCGAATCGACCGCGCTGCATATC
>JAKAIH010000264.1 GCA_021825225.1 Pseudomonadota bacterium | reverse complement strand
AAGGCCAAGGGCGTCGTCGTCATCGGCATGACCGACGATGGCTTGGCGCAGGTGGCGGTGCGCAGCGGCGCCCAGGCGGGTGCGCTGGCGGAAGTGCGCCGGGCGCTGGGCGTGCCGCTGCAGGCGAGGCGCATGGGCGCGGAGGAATTCGACGAACTGGTTTCCAGCCTCTACAACGCCGCCGATGCCGGCGCGGCCGCGCTTGCCGACGACCTCGCGCAGGACTTCGATCTGTCGCGGCTGCTGCAGGACATTCCCAAGGTCGAGGATCTGCTCGAAAGCCAGAACGACGCGCCGCTGATCCGTTTGATCAATGCGCTGTTCACCCAGGCGCTGCGCGACGGGGCATCGGACATACACATCGAGCCTTTCGAAGCGCGTTCGGTGGTGCGGCTGCGCATCGACGGCACGCTGCGCGACCTGATCGAGCCGGCGCGCGCGCTGCACAACTCGATCGTGTCGCGCATCAAGATCATGGCGCAGCTCGACATTGCCGAAAAGCGCCTGCCGCAGGACGGGCGCATCACGCTGCGCGTGGCGGGCAAGCCCATCGACGTCAGGGTGTCGACCATCCCGACCGGGCATGGCGAGCGCGTGGTGCTGCGCCTGCTGGACAAGCAGGCAGGGCGGCTCGACCTGTCGAAACTGGGGATGGACGGCGTCACGCTCGTCTCCATGGACAAGCTCATCAATGCGCCGCACGGCATCGTCCTCGTCACCGGCCCGACCGGTTCGGGCAAGACCACGACGCTGTACGCCTCGCTGTCGCGCCTGGATCCGAAGGCGCTCAACATCATGACGGTGGAGGATCCGATCGAGTACGACCTCGACGGCATCAGCCAGACCCAGATCAACGCCCGCATCGACATGAGTTTTGCGCGCGCCCTGCGCACCATTCTGCGCCAGGACCCGGACGTGGTCATGATCGGCGAAATCCGCGACCTGGAAACCGCGCAGATCGCGGTGCAGGCGAGCCTGACCGGCCATCTGGTGTTCGCCACCCTGCACACCAACGATGCGGTGAGCGCAGTCACCCGGCTGGTCGACATGGGCGTGGAACCGTTTCTGCTCGCGACCAGCCTGCTCGGCGTGGTGGCGCAGCGTCTGGTGCGCCGGCTGTGCGAGGAATGCCGCAAGCCGTTTGCCACCGACGGCGCGCAGCTGAAGGCGCTGGGCTTCGCTCCGATGGCGGGAACCTTCTACACCGCGCAGGGCTGCCCCGCCTGCAACCACTCCGGCTATCGCGGCCGCACCGGCATCTACGAGCTTCTGACGGTCGACGACGCACTGCGCCGGCTGATCCACGACCGCGCCTCCGAGCAGGTTTTGCGCGATCACGCGCTCGCTCACGGCATGCGTTCGCTGCGCGACGACGGCATGCGCTGGGCCGCCCAGGGTGCGATCAGCCTCGAAGAGGTGGTGCGCGTGACGCGCGAGTAACCGCCGTGGAGGCATTCCGCTACGAGGCGCTGGACGCCGCCGGGCGCACGGTATCGGGGGTGGTGCAGGCCGATACGGCGCGCCAGGCGCGGGCGCAATTGCGCGCCCAGGGCCTGCTGCCTTCGGTAATCGACCTGGTGCGCGCACGCGAGCGCGCGCGCCAGCCCTGGGCGCGCGGCATTTCCTCGGACGAACTGAGTCTGGTGACCAGGCAGCTTGCGACCCTGCTCGGCTCCGGGCTGACCATGGAGCAGTGCCTCAACGCGCTGATCGAGGAGGTCTCCGCGCCGCTGACGCGGGAGGTGCTGGGCGGGGTCAAGTCGGAAGTCACCGCCGGCCTGTCGCTGGCCGGCGCCCTGGGCAGCTACGACCGGAGCTTCCCCGATTTCTACCGCGCGCTGGTGCACGGCGGCGAGGAATCGGGCGCACTGCCCACGGTATTGCAGCACCTGGCGGATTATCTGGACGCGCGCCAGGCGATGAAGCAGAAGACCAGCCTCGCGCTGCTCTACCCGGTGCTGGTCACGCTGGTCGCGGTGAGCATCGTCACCGGCCTGCTGGTGTTCGTCGTGCCGCAGATCGTGCAGGTGTTCCAGCAGTCGCGGCAGAGCCTGCCGCTGCTCACGCGCGCGCTCATCGCCTTGTCCGACTTCCTGCGCGCCGCCTGGCCCTATATCGCGGTCGGCGTGATCGGCGCCGCGACGGCGCTGCGCCTGGCGCTGCGCCGCGACGGACCCAGGCGCAGCTGGGATGCGATGCTGCTGCGCGCGCCCTGGCTCGGTGCATTGATTCGCAGCGTCAACACTTCGCGCTTCGCCAGCACGCTCGCCATCCTGGTCGGCGGCGGCGTGCCGCTGCTTTCGGCGCTGGGTTCCGGCGCGCGCGTGATGACCAATGTGGTGATGCGCGAGGCCATCGAAGGCGCGATCGAACGCGTGCGCGAAGGCGAGAGCCTGGCGCGCGCGCTCGGCGCAACGCGCGTGTTCCCGCCGCTGATGGTGCACCTGGTGGCAAGCGGCGAAGTCAGCGGCAAGCTGGAGCAGATGCTGCAGCGCGCGGCGCAGCTCGAAACGCAGTCGCTGGAGCGGCGTCTGGCGGTGTTTCTGACCCTGCTCGAGCCGGTGATGATCCTGGTGATGGGAGGGGTGGTGCTGATGATCGTGCTCGCCATCCTGCTGCCCATCATCGAGATCAACCAGCTGGTGCATTGAGCCGGCGCGGCGGGCAGGCCGGAGGAGTTTTTCGGGATGGCATTGGGCAAATTCGCAATCGTCCTGGGCCTGGCCGGTGCCATTGCGCTGGGCGGGTGCCAGACCACCACTTCGGGCGGCGTGGTCGGCGGCGAGCGCAAGCAGTTGCTGCTGGTTTCGTCGCAGGAACTCGAGCAGGTGGCGGCGCAGAGCTACGCCAAGCTGCTCGCCGATTCGGCGAAGAAGGGAACGCTGAACCGGGATCACGCCCTGCTTGCGCGCGTGCGCGCGGTAGCTGCGCGCATCGCGCCGCAGACTGCGGTATTCCGCCCCGATGCGCCGCGCTGGAAATGGGAAGTGAACGTGATCAGCAGCCCCGAGCTCAATGCATTTTGCATGCCGGGCGGCAAGATCATGTTCTATTCGGGCCTGGTGCAGAAGCTCGAGCTGAGCGACGACGAGATCGCCGTCGTCATGGGGCACGAGATCACGCACGCGCTGCGCGAGCATTCGCGCGAGCAGGTATCGCAGGCGATGGCCGCGCGCGCCGCGATCGACATCAGCGCGGCGCTGCTCGGCCTGGGTCAGAGTTCGGCCGATCTCGCCGGGACTGCCTACCAGGCGCTGATCGCGACGCGCTTCAGCCGTGCCGACGAAAGCGAGGCCGACCGCATCGGCCTCGAACTGACCGCGCGCGCCGGCTACGATCCGCGCGCAGCCGTGTCGCTGTGGCAGAAGATGATCAAAGCGAGCGGCGGCGGGGGTATGCCGGAGTTCCTCAGCGACCATCCGGCCGAATCGAACCGCGTGCAGCAGATCCAGTCGCTGCTGCCTACGGTGATGCCGCTGTACGAGGCCGCGCGCCGGCGCCGCTAGGCCTGCGCTTTCAGGCCAGCACGCGCCTGAGCCAGACGCCGATATCGGCGATCTCCTCCGGGCACACCGCATGCGGCATGCGGTACTCGTGCCATTCGACGGCGTAGCCCTGCTGTTGCAGCAGCTCGCGCGAGGCCTGGGCGCGAGCGAATGCAATCATCGGATCGGCGCTGCCGTGCGCCATGAATATCGGCACCTCGCGATTGGCCGGATGCGCCTCGGGCGCCAGCGTGTCGGCAAGCGGCACATAGGTCGAGAGCGCCATGATGCCGGCCAGGCGCTCGGCATGGCGCAATCCGGTCTGCAGCGCGATCGCCCCGCCCTGGGAAAAGCCGGCGAGCACGATGCGCTGCGCGGCGCTGCCGCGCGATTTTTCTCGTGCGAGCAGGGCTTCCACGCTTTGCTGCGAGGCGCGCACGCCTTGCTCGTCTTCGCGCCGTATCGCGGCGTCGCTGATGTCGTACCAGGCGCGCATCACGTAGCCGCCGTTGATGCTGACCGGCATCATCGGGGCATGCGGAAAAATGTAGCGCACCGCGACCGGCAGCTCGATTTCGCCGGCGAGCGGCGCGAAGTCGCTGCCGTCGGCGCCGAGGCCGTGCATCCAGATAATGCTCGCCTGCGGCCCGGGCGCCGTCTCGATTTCTATGCTTTCCAGCGCCGGCGCACTCAAGGCTGCTGACCCTGTTTTGGCCGCATCGCGGATTTAGGGCGAAACGCCTTGATCACCTCCTCGCGCGTTTCGATGTACGGCCCGCCGATGAGGTCGATGCAGTAGGGCACGGCCGCGAATATGCCCGGCACGAGCTGCTTGCCCTCCTTGTCCTTCAGGCCTTCCAGGGTCTCGCGGATCGATTTGGGTTGGCCGGGCAGATTGATGATGAGGCACCCGCTCGCCGCTGCGCCGGCCGCGCGGCGGTAGCGGATGACCGCGACCTGACGCGACAGGATCGCGGTCGGAACGAATTCCAGGCTGATCCTGCGCATCTGCTCGCCGAATCCGGGCATGGGCTTGTCGGCGACTGCAAGCGTCGCTTCCGGGGTCACGTCGCGCCAGGCGGGGCCGGTGCCCCCGGTAGTGAGCACCAGATGGCAGCCTGCCTGATCGACGAGTTCGATCAGCGCCGCTTCGATGGCCGGGCGCTCGTCCGGGATCAGGCGCTTTTCCATGCGCAGGGCCGGCGCCGCGATAGCGCGCGCAAGCCAGTCCTCCAGTGCCGGTATGCCTTCGTC
>JAKAIH010000263.1 GCA_021825225.1 Pseudomonadota bacterium | reverse complement strand
CGATGGTGAAATCGTTGAAGCCGCCCACTGCGGAGCTGACGGTCTTGGGGCGAAGGCCTGCATAGGAAGTGATGACGTCGCGGCGGTTTAAGCCCGGCAGCAATTCTTGCGCTTCCTTGACGAGTTGCCGGGCCATCGCGCCTGTGGTGCAGTCGCTGGTCTTGCTCTTGACATAAGCCGCGCTTGGCCCGATCAATATATTGCCGTCGATAGTGGGTGTGAGATGCACCCCAAGGCCCGAACCGCCTTTGGGCGGCACCGGATAGATCATGCGTGAAATGAGATCGCTGCGGGCCTTGTCGATAATCACATACTCGCCGCGGCAGGGATAAATCTTGTAACGCCGCACTCCCGCCAGCCGGGCCACGCGGTCGGCGTACAGGCCGGCGGAGTTCACCACCAGCTTGCTGCGGACCGTTCCACGACTTGTGCTGATCGTGAATCCGCCTAGCTTGCCGGAAATGCTTTTCACCTCGGCTTGCAACAGGATATCGGCGCCGTTCGCCACCGCAGACTCGGCCAGCGCAATGGTGAAGCGAAAGGGACAGGTGATGGCCGCCGAGGGCGCGCTCATCGCAGCGTAACCGCTGATATTGGGTTCCATGCGCTTCAGCTCTTTGGAGTCGATAATCGACAAGGAGGGAACGCCATTGGCGTCGCCCAGAGCTTTCAGCTTCTCCAGATCGGGTGCCTCTGCAGCGGTAAGCGCGATCACCAGTTTTCCAACGCGCTTGAACGGAACGTTCAGAGTGGTGCACATTTCCTCGAACATGCCGGCGCCCAGAACGTTGAGCCGCGCCTTCACCGATCCTCGCTGGACGTTGAATCCGGTGTGCACCACACCGCTATTCTTGCCGCTCGTGCCCCGCGCAACGTCGCTCTCCTTTTCCAGGAGCACCACGCTAAGTTGATAGCGGCTGAGTTCGCGCGCAATGGCGCACCCGACGACCCCGCCTCCCACCACTGCTACGTCATACTCTTTGTTCATGCCGCTTCACACCCTCCAAAAAGCGATACAGGAATCAATGCGCGGTATAACCCATGCCTCGACTGTGGATTTTACAGTGTCTGCCGTATGATGCGCTGAATGTTCTGAGGAACCCGTAACAAAAGCCATTATTCTTGCGGTCTGAGGCAGGGGAGCACGAGGGGCCGAGGCAGGGGTGGGACCTTTTCGTTTTCACGCGGGCTGCGCAGGTCTCGATTCCGCCCGAGGGGAAAGTCCCCTCGCGGGACGCATCCGAAGGATGCCCCTTGGGGGGTATCCCCTCGTACTCTAAAGCACCGCGAGCCGGCTGTTGTTGAGGTCGGTGATCAGCATGGAACCCGGTGCGTGGGTAATGCAGAAATCGGGCTTGGCCTCGGCGATCACGGCCTGCGGAGTCACACCGCAGGCCCAGAACAGCGGCAATTCATCCGCCTGCACCGGCACCGCATCGCCCCAGTCCGGCCGCGCGAGCTCGCGGATGCCGATGAGTTCCGGCTTGCCGATGTGCACCGGCGCGCCGTGCACGCCGGGAAAGCGCGTAGTGATCTGGATCGCGCGGATGGCGTCAGCCGGGCTAAAGGGCCGCATCGATACCACCAGCGGCCCATGAAAGCGCCCGGCCGCAACGGTCTGAATGCCGGTGCGGTACATGGGCACATTGACGCCGCAGTCCTGGTGCCGCAGGCGCAATCCGTCCTCGAGCAGCGCCCATTCGAAGGAGAAGGAGCAGCCGAGGACGAAACTCACCAGATCGCCGCGCCACAGATGGCCGATATCGGTGGGCTCCTCCACCAGCTCGCCCTGCCTGAATACGCGGTAGCGCGGCACATCGCTTCGTATGTCCAGGTCCGCGCCCAGCGACGGCAGCGCCGCATCGCCCGGTTCGGACACCGCCAGCAGCGGGCAGGGCTTGGGATTGGCCTGGCAGAAACGCAGGAAATCGGGCGCGAGCGCTGAGGGCAGGATGACGACGTTGCCCTGCACGCATCCGGGCGCGAGGCCCGAGGTGTGGCCGGTGATTTCGCCCCGGCGTATGCGCTGCCGCGTCGCCTGCGCTGCCCCGGCGATGGGCTCAGTGGGGTTCATGATGAACGAGCATGATATGATTTTGCGCATCCTAACAGAAGCCTCCGGGCGCGTGTATCCCGGAACCCATCAAAATTCCCATGAATCAGCAACGCTGGCAGTTCTGGATCGACCGCGGTGGCACCTTCACCGACATCGTCGCGCGCCGCCCCGACGGCGGCATCGTCACCCACAAATTGTTGTCCGAAAGTCCGGAGCATTACCGCGACGCGGCGCTCGCCGGCATCCGCCATCTGCTCGGCGTCGCCTCGGGCGCGCCGATTCCGGGCGAGCAAATCGAAGCGGTGAAAATGGGTACCACGGTCGCGACCAATGCCTTGCTCGAGCGCAAGGGCGAGCGCACCGTGCTGTTCATCACGCGCGGCTTCCGCGACGCGCTCAGGATCGCCTACCAGAACCGGCCGAAGATTTTCTCGCGCCACATCGTGCTGCCCGAGCTGCTCTACAGCAAGGTGGTCGAAATCGAGGAACGCGTCGGCGCGCACGGCGAGCTGCTCACGCCGCTCGACGTCGATGGCACGCGGCGCGATCTGCAGGCGGCCTATGACGAAGGCTATCGCTCGATCGCCATCGTGTGCATGCACGGCTATCGCTACCAGGAACACGAAAAGCAGGTGGCGGCGATGGCGCGCGCGATCGGCTACGGCCAGGTGTCGGTGTCGCACGAAGTGAGCCCGATGATGAAGCTCGTGAGCCGCGGCGACACCACCGTGGTCGATGCCTATCTGTCGCCGATCCTGCGGCGCTATGTCGAGCAGGTAGCTTCTGAACTGGATGGCGTGCGCCTGATGTTCATGCAGTCGAACGGCGGCCTCACCGACGCGCGCCGCTTCCAGGGCAAGGACTCGATCCTGTCGGGGCCGGCGGGCGGCATCGTCGGCGCCGTGCGCACCTCGCTCGCAGCGGGTTTCGACAAGATCATCGGCTTCGACATGGGCGGGACTTCGACCGACGTCTCGCATTACGCCGGCGAATTCGAGCGCGCGTTCGAGACCCAGGTCGCGGGCGTGCGCATGCGCGCACCGATGATGAGCATCCACACCGTTGCGGCGGGCGGCGGCTCGATTCTGCATTTCGACGGTGCGCGCTACCGCGCCGGCCCGGATTCGGCGGCGGCCAATCCCGGGCCCGCCTCCTACCGCAAGGACGGGCCGCTGGCGGTCACCGACTGCAACGTCATGCTGGGCAAGATCCAGCCGAAGTTTTTTCCGCGGGTGTTCGGCCCCGGGGGCGATGCGCCGCTCGATGCCGAAGTGGTGCGGCGCAAATTCGCCGAGCTCGCGCGCGAGATCAAGGATGCAACCGGGAATGCGCGCACGCCGGAGCAGGTGGCCGAGGGCTACATCGATATCGCCGTGGGCAACATGGCCAATGCGATCAAGCAGATTTCGGTGCAGCGCGGCCATGATGTGACCGAATACACCCTGTGTTGCTTCGGCGGCGCGGGCGGCCAGCACGCCTGCCTCGTGGCCGATGCGCTGGGCATGACCCGCGTGTTCATCCATCCGCTCGCCGGCGTGCTCTCCGCCTACGGCATGGGCCTCGCCGATCTCACTGCCATGCGCGAACAGGCGGTGGAGGTGGCGTTGACCCAGGACAACTGGTCGCTGCTCGAGGCCGCGCTGGAAAAGATCGCGCTTCCGGCGCGGGAGGAAATCCTGCGCCAGGGCGTGCCGCCCGAGCGGGTGCGCGTGCTGCAGCGGGTGCACCTCAGGTACGACGGCACCGATTCGGCGCTGATCGTGGCTTTCGGCTCGATTGCGGAGATGGTCAAGCAGTTCGAGACCGCCTATCGCAAGCGCTATTCCTTCCTCATGCCCAAGCGCGCGCTGCTCGCGGAAGCGGTATCGGTCGAAGCCATCGGCGCTTCCGATGCGCCGGCCGAGGCCGTCCCCGCCGCGGCGACGCGCAGCGTCGCTCCACAATGTGCGGACACCGTGGACATGCATACCGGCGGCAGGTCGCATCGCACGCCGGTGTTCCTGCGCGAAACGCTGCATCCCGGCGACAAGATCAAGGGGCCGGCCATCATCGCGGAAGCCAACGCCACCACGGTGGTCGAGCCCGGCTGGCAGGCCGAAGTGACCGGCCTCGACCATCTGGTGCTCAGACGCGTCGAAGCGCGCCCCGCGCGCGTCGCCATCGGCACCACGGTGGATCCGGTGATGCTGGAAGTGTTCAACAACTTGTACATGTCGATCGCGGAGCAGATGGGCCTGCGCCTGGAGGCCACCGCCTACTCGGTGAACATCAAGGAGCGGCTGGATTTTTCCTGCGCGCTGTTCGACGCCCAGGGCCAGCTCATCGCCAACGCCCCGCACCTGCCGGTGCATCTGGGTTCGATGGGCGAGTCGATCAAGACGGTAATGCGCGAAAACGCCGGCCGGATCAAGCCGGGCAACATCTATATGCTCAACGCGCCGTACAACGGCGGCACGCATCTGCCCGACATTACCGTGATCACGCCGGTGTTTGACGATGCGGGCAAGAGCATTCTGTTCTATGTCGGCTCGCGCGGCCATCACGCCGACGTCGGCGGCATCACGCCGGGCTCGATGCCCCCCGACAGCAAAGTGGTGGAAGAAGAAGGCGTGCTGATCGACAACTTCCTGCTGGTCGAGGAAGGACGGCTGCGCGAGGACGAGACCATTGCGCTGCTCGGTTCGGGCAAATACCCG
>JAKAIH010000262.1 GCA_021825225.1 Pseudomonadota bacterium | reverse complement strand
TTGGGGGCAACTCGCATTTGAATCTCCGCTCAGCATGCATAATGCATTGGAAAAGCGGAATTGCAATACGTTCACTCAAGAATGCAACACTACACTAGCGCATGCCGGGCATCATCCCCTTCATCCCGCGCATCATTTTCGCCATTCCGCCCTTCTGCATCTGCTTCATCATTTTCTGCATCTGCTCGAACTGGTTCAGCAGGCGGTTGATCTCCTGCACCTGCACGCCCGCGCCGGCGGCGACACGGCGCTTGCGCGATGCCTTCATCAGCTCCGGGCGCGCGCGCTCCTGCGGCGTCATGGAATTGATGATGCCCTCGATGCGGCGCATCTGCTTCTCGCCCATATCGGCAGACTGCGCCTGCGCTGCCTGCGCGAGCTGCGCCGGCAGCTTGTCGATCATGGACGACAAGCCGCCCATTTTGCGCATCTGGCCGATTTGCTGCTTGAAGTCCTCCAGGTCGAAGCCCTTGCCTTTTTTTATTTTCTCCGCAAGCTTCTGCGCCTCGGCCACATCGACGCTCTTCCTCGCCTCCTCCACCAGCGACAAGACGTCGCCCATGCCGAGGATGCGTGCGGCCATGCGCTCTGGATGGAAAGCTTCCAGGGCGGCGAGTTTCTCGCCCACGCCGGCGAACTTGATCGGCTTGCCGGTGACCTGGCGCACCGACAGCGCCGCACCGCCGCGCGCATCGCCGTCGAGTTTGGTCAGCACCACGCCGGTAAGCGGCAGCGCATCGCTGAAAGCCTTGGCCACGTTCACTGCATCCTGGCCCTGCATCGCGTCGACCACGAACAGGGTCTCGGCCGGGTGGAGCGCGGCGTGCAGTTCCGTGATCTCCTGCATCATCGCCGCATCGATCGCGAGACGCCCCGCGGTATCGACGATGAGCACGTCGTTGTAATGCTTCCTCGCGTAGTCGAGCGCGGCCAGCGCGATGTCCAGCGGTTTTTGTCCGGCAGCCGATTCGAAAAAATCCACCTGCAGCTGGCCCGCGATGGTGCGCAGCTGCTCGATCGCGGCCGGGCGGTAGACGTCGCAGCTGGCGAGCAGCGGCTTTTTCTTCTGTTCGGCGAGGAACTTCGCCAGCTTGCCGCTGGTGGTGGTCTTGCCGGAGCCCTGCAGGCCGGCCATGAGGATCACCGCCGGCGGCGTGACCGCAAGATTCAGCGCCGCGTTCTCCCCGCCCATCAGGGCGCTCAGCTCGCGCTGCACCACGCCTACCAGGGCCTGGCCGGGAGTCAGGCTGCCGATGACCTCCTCGCCCATCGCCTTTTGCTTCACCGCGGCGACGAAATCCTTCACTACCGGCAGCGCGACGTCGGCCTCGAGCAGGGCCATGCGCACCTCGCGCAGCGCGTCGGCGACGTTGGATTCGGTCAGGCGCGCCTCGCCGCGCAGGGTCTTGATGACCTTGGACAAGCGGTTGGTCAGGTTATCTAGCATTCTCTAGTGTAAAATTTGGACATGTCCGACATTTTACTCTATGCCGTCACCTCGCTCCTGTATGCGTTGCTCGGATGGCATTTCTGGCACACGCGCTGGAGCAGCGGCGCGCAGGCGGAGCAGGCGGCCGAGGGCGCGGGGACCGGCATTGCATCGTGGGAGCGCCTGGCCATACTCGCACCGTTCGCACTGCACTCCTACCTGCTCTACGCCAGCCTGGTCGCCCAGGCCGAACTGCATTTCGGTTTTTCGCAGGCGCTGTCGGTGACGCTGTGGCTGACCGTGCTGATCTACTGGCTGGAGAGCATGATCTACGATGTGAAGGGCATGCAGGCGCTGGTGTTGCCTCTGGCCGCCGCGTGCGCGCTGCTGCCTGCGTTTTTTCCCGGCCCGGAGACTCCGACCTATACGCACACTTTCGCCTTCAGAATCCATCTGCTGGTCGCCATGCTCGCCTACAGCCTGTTCACCATCGCCGCGCTGCACGCAAGCCTGATGATGTTGCTGGAGCGGCGGCTGCACGCCGGCACACTGGCCGGGCCGCTGGCCTCGCTCCCACCCCTGATGACGCTGGAGACGCTGCTGTTCCGCATTATTGCCCTGGGATTCATATTGCTGTCGCTGACGCTGGGGTCGGGCTTCGTGTTTTCGGAGGAGCTGTTCGGCCAGGCGGCGCGCTTCAATCACAAGACCGTGTTCGGCGTGATTTCCTGGATCATTTTCGCCGCGCTTCTGGTCGGGCGCTTCGGCTGGGGCTGGCGCGGGCGCACTGCGCTGCGCTGGACGCTGGCCGGATTCGCCGCACTGCTGCTAGCTTACGTCGGCAGCATGTTTGTGCTCCAGGTCATCCTCGGAAAGGTGTAGGCCGAGGTGCGAAGCGCCGCGACACCCCGGGTGGAACTCGGTCGGCCGCTTCCCGCCTCGCGCTCCGCATGTCGCGCGTGACGCCCGGCATTTAGCGCGTTACCCATGAACGACATCCCCTTATCGGCGCAACTTCTGGCGCTGGCAATCCTGCTCGTCATCTCCGGCTTTTTCTCGCTCGCCGAGACCAGCATGATGGCGCTCAACCGCTATCGGCTGAAGCACCTGGTCAAGCAGGGTCATCGCGGCGCGAGGCTGACGCATGAACTGCTCGCCCGCACCGACCGGCTGCTGGGCGTGATCCTGCTCGGCAACAATCTGGTCAATGCAGCCGCCGCTACACTGGTCGGCCTGATCACCATCCGCTTCTTCGGCGAGGACAGGATCGCGCTCGGCTTGGGCACTCTCGCGGTCACTTTCCTGATCCTGGTGTTTTCGGAAATCACCCCGAAGGTGATCGGCGCTGCCTACGCCGAGCGCATCGCGCCGGCCGCCGCCTATGTGCTGGTCCCTCTGCTGCAGCTGCTGAGCCCGGTGGTGTGGTTCGTCAATCTGTTCGTTTCCGCGCTGCTCGCGCTGCTGCACATCAAACCGCCCGCGGGCGGCGAGCCGCAGCGCCTCTCGAGCGAGGAGCTGCGCTCGCTGGTGCTCGAGGCCGCCCATTACATCCCGAAGAAGCATCACAGCATCCTGGTAAACCTGTTCGATCTCGAGCGCGTGACGGTGGAAGATGTGATGACCCCGCGCGCGCAGATCGAAGCCGTCGATCTGGAGGCTCCGCTGGAACTGATCGCCGAACAGCTCGCCACCAGCTATCACACGCGGCTGCTGGTGTACCGCAACGAGATCGGCAACATTGCGGGCATCCTGCACCTGCGCAAAGTGCTGGCGCTGATGCGCGAGGGTGATCTGGACCGCGACAAGCTCGCCGAATTGCTCACCGAACCCTACTTCATTCCGGCGAGCACGCCGCTGTTCGCGCAAATGCAGTACTTTCAGGAAAACCGCCAGCGGCTCGCCCTGGTCGTGGACGAGTACGGCGAATTGCAGGGCTTGATGACGCTCGAGGACATCATCGAGGAGATCATCGGCGAGTTCACCACCAACGCCCCTTCGGTGGCCACGATTCGCGCCTGGGACGAGAACGACAGCGCGCTGGTGGAAGGCGCGAGTCCCTTGCGCGAGCTCAATCGCAAGCTCGGTCTGGCGTTGCCCCTCGAAGGACCCAAGACACTCAATGGCCTGATCATTGAGCACTTCCAGGATATCCCGGAAGCGGGCGTCAGTCTGAAGATAGCCGGCGTACCGATGGAAATCGTTCAGACGCAGGACCGCGTGGTGCGGACCGTGCGCCTGTTCAAGCCCAAGGTCGAGGCGCTCCCCGTGCAGCACTAGGCCTGATCCGGCCGCGCGCACCGCGCGCAAATTGCATGTGCAAAACGCGGTTAAAATATTTGTATCTTCAATGCATTAGACGAATAACCTCAGGCTTTACAAAAAGCCGTGGGCAGTGCATCATGAATGCACCGGTAATACAATGGGCGCCGTCCGAAGGCGCCGGAGGAAAACATGGCCACAGCCGCAGCGGCAAAAGACAAGATCAAGGACTTCACCTTCGCCTGGGAGGGCAAGGACAAGCAAGGCAAGGTGGTGAAGGGCGAGTTGCGCGCTCAAGGCGAGGCCGTGGTCAATGCAACGCTGCGCCGCCAGGGCATTCTGGTCACCAAGGTCAAGAAGCAAAGGGCGGGAAGCGGCGGCAGCGTCACCGAGAAGGACGTCACGCTGTTCACGCGCCAGCTCGCCACCATGATGAAAGCCGGCGTGCCGCTGCTGCAGTCTTTCGACATTGTCGGCAAGGGTCACAGCAACCCTGCGGTGGCGCGGCTGCTGATGTCGATCAAGACCGACGTCGAGACCGGCTCCAGCCTGACCCAGGCGTTCCGCAAATTTCCGCTGTATTTCGATGCCCTGTTCTGCAACCTGGTGGGCGCCGGCGAGCAGGCCGGTATTCTGGAATCGCTGCTCGACCGCCTGGCGACATACAAGGAGAAGACCCAGGCGATCAAGTCCAAGATCAAGTCCGCGCTGTTCTACCCCATCGCGATTATCGCAGTCGCGTTCATCATTACCGCTGTGATCATGATCTTCGTGATCCCCGCATTCAAGCAGGTGTTCACCAGCTTCGGCGCCGACCTGCCCGCCCCGACGCTGGTGGTGATGGCGATATCGGACAATTTCGTCAGATACTGGTACATCATATTCCCCGTCATTTTCGGCGGCGTCTACGGTTTCATGTATGCGTGGAAGCGATCGCTCGCGGTACAGATCTTCATGGACAAACTGCTGCTCAAGGCGCCGGTATTCGGCCACCTGGTGCGCATATCGACCATCGCGCGCTGGACGCGCACGCTCTCCACCATGTTCGCCGCCGGCGTGCCGCTGGTGGAGGCGCTCGATTCGGTGGGTGGCGCTTCGGGC
>JAKAIH010000261.1 GCA_021825225.1 Pseudomonadota bacterium | reverse complement strand
AGGCCGCGCTCGGCCATGAGCCGTTCGACGTTCTCCAGCACCACGATCGCGTCGTCCACCACGATGCCGGTCGCGAGCACGATCGCGAACAGCGTCAGCGTGTTGATGGAAAAACCGAACAGGTACAGGCCCGCAAACGCGCCGATCAGGGACACCGGCACGGCGATGAACGGGATCAGCGCCGCGCGCCAGCTCTGCAGGAATACGAACACCACGATCAGCACCAGCAGCGCCGCCTCGAGCAGCGTGTGGATCACCTCCTTGATCGAGGCGTCGACCACGCGCGTGGTGTCGTACGGAATCAGGAAGCTCACGCCCTGCGGAAACGTTTTCGACAATTCGGTCATCGCCTGGCGCACCGAATCGCCGACCTTGAGCGCGTTGGCGCCCGACTGCAGGAAAATCGCGATGCCGATGGTCGGCTTGCCGTCCACCGTGGTGAACTGGTCGTAGTTCTGCGCACCCAGTTCGATGCGCGCCACGTCCTTCACCCGCAGCACGCCGTTCGGCCCGCTCGCGCGCAGGATGATGTTGCCGAAGTCCTTCGGCTCGGTCAGCCGGCCGCGCGCGGTGACCGTATACACCAGCGGCTGCCCCGGTGGCGCCGGGTCCTGGCCGATCTTGCCGGCGGCATACTGGTTGTTCTGCGCGCGGATCGCATTGGCCACATCGGTGGTGGTGAGGCCCAGCTGCGCCATGCGGTCCGGCCGCAGCCACACGCGCATCGAATAGTCGCGCGCGCCGAAAATCATCGCATCGGCCACGCCCGGCAGGCGCTTGAGGATGTCGAGCACGTTGACGGTGATGAAATTGGACAGGAACAGCGTGTCGTAGCGCGGGTCGGTGGAACTCACCGCCACCGCCATCAGGATGTCGCGCGAACGCTTCTGCACCACCACCCCGCTGCGGCGCACCTCGTCGGGCAGGCGCGGCAGGGCGATCTGCACGCGGTTGTTGACCTGGATCACTGCGTTGTTGATATCGGTGCCGACCTCGAAAGTCGCGGTGATCGTCAGCGTGCCGTTCGAGGCCGAGGTGGAGTCGAAGTAGATCATGTTCTCGACGCCGGAGAGCTGCTCCTCGATCGGCGCGGCCACGGTCTTGGCCAGGGTTTCGGCGCTCGCGCCCGGATAGGAGGCCGTGATCGCGACGGTGGGCGGCGCGATTTCCGGATATTGCGCGATCGGCAGAACCTGCGAGGCGACCAGGCCGGCAATCGTAATCACGATCGCGATGACGGCGGCAAAGATCGGCCGGCGGATGAAGAAATGCGACAGCATGCGAACGCGCTCCTACTTCGCCGGAGCGGGACCCGGCTTCGCAGGCTCGCCCTGGGCCGGAGCCAGCGGGCTCACCGTTACGCCCGGGCGCAGCTTGAGCAGATTATCGACGATGACGCGGTCGCCGGCGGCGAGCCCGTCCAGGATGATCCAGTCGCGGCCGACCCAGTCGCCGGTGCGCACCGGCCGCATCGCCGCTTTGCTGTCCTGGTCCAGCACGAACACGAACTGCCCCTTTTCGGCCTGCATCACCGCGGTCTGCGGCACCAGGAACACGTTGTCGCGCTGCCCGGCGATCAGCCGCACCCGCACGAACTGTCCGGGCAGCAACTGCAGCTTGGCGTTGTCGAAAACGGCGCGCAGCTGCTGCGTGCCGAGCCTGGGATCGATCTGCGTCGCGGCGAAATTCAGGCGCCCCTTGCCCGGATAGCGTGTGCCGTCGGGCAAAGTCAGATGCACCGCCACCGGCGCGCTGCTGACCAGGCGCCGTTGCGGCAGCTTGTCCAGATCGGACTCGGACAGGCTGAAGCGCACCCAGATCGGGTCCACCTGGTTGACGGTGGTGAGCAGGCTGTCCGCGCCCGCCGACACCAGGCTGCCTTCGGAGCGCAGCGCGCGCCCGCTGACGCCGGAGACCGGCGCGGTGACCGTGGTATAGGACAGGTTCAGCTGCGCTTCCTTCACCTTGGCCTGGGCCACCTGCAGCGTCGCGTCCGAGAGCTTCAGGTTGGAGCCGGCGTCGTCCGACTCCCTCTGGCTGATCGCCTTTTCCGCGGCCAGCCGCTGCAGCCGCGCCGCTTCGCGCCGCGCCTGGTCGTTGCGCGCCTGCTCCTGCGCCAGCTGCGCCTTCGCCTGGGCCAGCGCGATTTCGAACGGCGCCGGGTCGATCTTGAACAGGGTCGCGCCGGCGCCGACGACATCGCCTTCCTTGTAGGCGCGTTTGAGCAGGATGCCCGCGACGCGCGCGCGCACTTCGACTTCTTTCGATCCCTCTACCTGGCCGATGGTCTCGACCGCGATCGGCACGCGTTGCGGCTCGACCTGCAGCACGGTGGCCGGCAGCGCGGCCGCGGCCGGGTTCGGCGCCGCCACGGCAGCGCTGCGGCCCTGGCCGCAGCCGGCCAGCAGGGCTAGCAGCGCCAGGCAGCCAAGGACCATGGCTGGGGGCCGATGCCGGAATTGCGCTGCGAGGATATTTTGGGCGATAGGCGACTCTTGCGTCTGCATCGGGGAAGAATCCAATCGTGGGGTCAGCGTGATGTAAGGCCGACGCATTATAGCCGATCGCGCCGACGCGGGATTCAGTCGCGGATGCTTGCACGCAGGCCGTCGGCCCGCACCGGGCGCAGCCGCGCTTCAGCGGCCGCGCTGCAGCGTCTCGATGCCGCGATTGGCCAGCTGGTCGGCGCGTTCGTTCCCGGCATGCCCGGCATGCCCGCGCACCCAATGCCAATGGATGCGGTGCGCGCCGGCCAGCGCATCGAGCTGCAGCCACAGATCGACGTTCTTCACCGGCTTCTTGTCGGCGGTCTTCCAGCCGCGCCGCTTCCAGCCCGAGATCCACTCGCTGATGCCCTTCTGCACATATTGCGAGTCGGTGTACAGATCGATGTCGCAGGGGCGCTTGAGCGCCTGCAGCGCGCAGATCACGGCGGTGAGTTCCATGCGATTGTTGGTGGTGTCCGGCTCGCCGCCGCACAGCTCCTTCTCGCGGCCGTCGAACTGCAGCAGCGCGCCCCAGCCGCCCGGACCGGGATTGCCCTTGCAGGCGCCGTCGGTATAGACGCGCACCCGCGCCGGATTCGCCGCGGTGCTCAAGCTTCGGTCCCGGTTCGGTGATGGTTGTGCTGGGTTACGGTCGACAGCGCCTTCGCCTTCGCCGGCTGGCTGCGCCAGTTCGGCAGCACCAGGCGCATGCCGGCCGTGCGTTTGATCGCGCGCACCACGTAGACACCGCCGGCGATCGGCCACCAGCGCTCGCCGGCCTTTTCCATGAAAGCCGCGCGCGCGAGCCAGTTCGACTGCGAAAACGGCGGCGCATAGCAGCCGAAACGGCCGCCGTTCAGTTCGAAGCTCAAGAGCTGCAGCCAGTCTTTGAGGCGCAGCAAGCCGATGAAGCGCCCGCACCAGGGATATTCGCTCCGGCTGCGGCTCACCGCGCCCTTCATGCCCCAGAGGCTGAGCGGATTGAAGCCGGAAATCACGATCTGCCCGTCGGGCATGAGCACGCGCGCGGCTTCGCGCAATATCCGGTGCGGATCCGGGCTGAACTCGAGCACGTGCGGCAGCGCGACAAGATCGATGCTGCCGCTGGCCAGGGGCAGGGCGCCGCAGTCCGCGACGATATCGCTGACGCGATCCTGTCCGACGCGGGTGCGCAGGGCGATGCGGTTGCGGCGCAGCATGTCGATGCCGGGCAAGCCTATCTGCACCGCGTTGAAGCCGAACACGTCCTCCACCGCGCTGTCGAACTGGTTCTGTTCCCAGCCGAGGACGTATTCGCCCTTGGGCGTGGCGAACCAGTCGGACAAGGTTGACTTTTGCTGCGCTTCCACGAAAACTAGCCTTATGTCCGATACCGATGGTTTCGAAGTCGTTCCGCTGCCCGCATTCAGGGACAATTACATCTGGACCCTGCGCAACCGCAGCTACGCCGCGGTGGTCGATCCGGGGGACGCGCAGCCTGTGCTCGATTACCTGCAGCGCGAGCGCCTGGAGCTGTGCGCCATCCTCGCCACGCATCATCACCCCGATCACGTCGGCGGGATCGCCGATCTGCTCGCGCGGCGCGCCGTCCCCGTATATGGTCCGCGCGGCGAGCCGATAGCCACGCTCACCCATCCCGTGCACGAAGGCGACGAGGTCGAAATTCCTCAATTGGGATTGCGCTTGCGCGTGCTCGACATACCCGGGCATACCCGGGCGCACATTGCCTATTATGGCGCAAATTCGCTGTTCTGCGGCGACACCCTGTTTGCCTGCGGCTGCGGCCGTCTGTTCGAGGGCACGGCGCAGCAGATGGCCGCTTCGCTCGCCAAGCTCGCGGCGCTGCCCGATGCGACGCTGGTGTACAGCGGCCACGAATACACGCTGGCCAACATCGAATTCGCGCGCGCGGTCGAACCCGCCAACCAGGAACTTGCAGCGCGCGCCGCGAGCGAAGCGCAAAAGCGCGAGCGCGCTCAAGCCACCCTGCCCTCCACCATCGGGCGCGAAAAGCAGACCAACCCGTTTCTGCGCTGCACGCAAGCGGCGGTGATCGCTGCGGCGGACAAATATCTGGGTACGCGCGCGGCCGATCCGGTGCAGGTGTTCGCCGCCATCCGCCAGTGGAAGAACAATTTCTGAACGCGGCGCGATTGCCCCGGGGATCGGCTCTGTGGGGCCATGACAGGTGCAGAGAACTCCCCCTGGCGCCCCCAAATCAGCCATCCGATGGTGATTCGATCGGACACTCTAAGATGCTATTTTTCCTTGCTTTTCATTGACCGGAACGGCGTGCTCGGCTAACATCGGTGGTTGTCAATTGAGGCA
>JAKAIH010000260.1 GCA_021825225.1 Pseudomonadota bacterium | reverse complement strand
TTGGCGAGCCTGTACAACAACGACGGCATCAATTACATCACGCGCAAGCCGGACGAAATCCTGACCGAGGTGGTATTGCCGGAGGCCGGGCAATGGAAGAGCAGCTATTGGAAGCTGCGCCGGCGCGGTTCCTTCGATTTTCCGCTGCTCGGCGTCGCGGCGGCGGCGCGTATTGCGCCAGACGGCACGGTGCTCGAGGCGCGCCTGGTGCTGGGCGCGGTTTCCTCGCAGCCGCTTCCGGTCGGCAAGGCGAGCGAATTCCTCGCCGGCAAGAAGCTCTCCGACGAGGTGATCGCCGAAGCGGGCGCATTGGCCGCCTCCAGGGCGAAACCCATGGACAACACCGACCTCGATGTCTATTGGCGCAAGGAAGTCGTGCCCAGCTTCGTCGCTTACGCCCTGCGCGAACTTCGCGGCGACGACATGCGCGCGATGCGCATGCGTATCGCGCGCCAGGAGCTTTGAGGCTTGGGGGATGGCGCAGCAAATGCCGCGGCAGGCCATCGCGGCCCTTGCTTTCGACAGGTAAAGCGTCAAGCAGCGGGATAGGTACAATAGGGAATGCTCAATTGCCTTACGCGGCGTCCGCTGCTCGCTGCGGTCGCAACCTTCTTGCTTGCCGCCAGCGTGGCGGCCGCGCTGATCTGGCGTATGGATCAATACGAGCGCCAGGAAAAGAGGGAGCGCACGCTGAATCTGGCGAGTGAGCATGCCTACAGTCTGCAGCGCGGCATTGCGCACAATTTGTCGGCGGCCTATGCTCTGGCGGCCTTGGTGCGCCAGAGCAAGGGCGACGTCCTCAACTTCGATGAAGTCGCCCGCGAGATGCTGCCGTATTTTCCCGGCGTATCCGAACTGGCACTGGCCCCGAGCGGCGTGATTCGTAGGGTGGCGCCGCTGGCCGGCAACGAGAAGGCCATCGGCCATGACTTGCTGCGGGATCCGGCGCAAAAGAAAGAAGCCTTGCTCGCCCGGAACAGCGGCAAGCTGACCCTTGCCGGTCCGCTAGAACTGGTACAGGGCGGGCCGGGCCTGGTCGGGCGCCTGCCGGTTATCCTCGAGGACCGCAAAGGGATACCTTATTTCTGGGGCTTCGCCATGACGGTGATGCGTTTGCCACAGGCGCTGGAAGCGGTCAATCTGTCCCGCTTGACGGAACAAGGCTTTGCCTACGAACTCTGGCGCATGCACCCGGACGGCGGACAAAGGCAAATCATCGCCGCGTCCTCAAACACCGCCCTGGTGGACGCGGTAGAACACTCGCTGCAGGTGCCCAACGCGACTTGGACCTTGAGCCTCGTGCCCGTCGCCGGATGGGGCAACCCGGTGAGACTTGCGCTCGAGGCGGTGCTGGGCATGCTGTTCAGCCTGCTGCTGGCCTATCTGGTGAAATTGCTGCTCGAGTTGCGGACGCACCGCGCAGGGCTCGAAGCGCTGGTCGCGCAGCGCACCGCTGAACTCCACGAGAGCGAATCGCGCTATCGGGAACTGTTCGAGGCGAGTCCGCAGCCGATGTGGGTGTATGACCTCGATACGTTGAAATTCCTCGCGGTGAACGAGGCGGCGGTGGCGCGCTACGGCTACAGCCGCAGCGAGTTTGAGGCGATGAGCATCCTGGATATCCGCTCGCAGGAGGATGTGCCGCGCCTGCTGCAGCGGATTGGCGAAGTGCGCAAAGCAGACTATGGCGCGTCCGGAGTCTGGCGGCATCGTAGGAAGGACGGTACGCTGATCGATGTCGAGATTACTTCCAACATGTTCGATTTCGGCGGCTGGCATGCGCAGATCGTGCTCGCAAGCGATATCACCGATCGGCTGCGGGCCGAGCGCAAGCTGGGCGAAAGCGAGGAGCGCTTCCGCAGTCTTGCCGAAATGTCCTCGGATTTTTACTGGGAGAGCGACGCCGATCACCGGCTCACGCAGATAGTGACTGGCGACAAGGAAGACCCGGCGCTGATCCTGCCGTCGGGCTCGCCGCTGGGCAAGCCGCGCTGGGATGTGCCTTACCTGACGCCGGACGCTGCCGGCTGGGAGGCGCACCGAATTCGGCTCGATGCGCACCTGCCATTCCGCGATTTCGAATACTCACGCATGGCGGTGGACGGCCGCGCGCGCCATATCTCGATTAGCGGCGATCCCGTGTTCGACGCCGCCGGCGCGTTCCGAGGCTACCGCGGCGTCGGCAAGGATATTTCCGAGCGCAAGGCGGTCGAAGCGAAAATCGTGCGGCTGAGCCAGCTGTACGCCGCCTTGAGCCAGTGCAACCAGGCGATCGTGCGCTGCTCCAGCGAGCATGAGTTATTCACGCAGATCTGCCGTGATACCGTCCGGTTCGGTGGTATGAAAACGGCGCGGATCAGCATCGCCGATGCGGCGACAGGCAAGGTTCGCGTGGCCGCCCGTTTCGGTCAAGGCGAAGACGAGCTGCGGGACGTCGAGGTTTCGGTCGACTCGAATAATCCCTACGGCCGTGGGCCGACCGGCACAGCGATCCGCGAGAATCGCCCCGTCTGGTGTCAGGATTTCATGAACGACCCGACTACCTCGCCCTGGCACGAGCTCGGCGCGAGCCTTGGCTGGGGCGCCATGGCTGCGCTGCCGCTGCGCAGGAACGATGTTGTGGTGGGTGCCTTTGTCGTGTTCGATGGCGAAGCCCACGCATTCGACGAACCCAGGCGCGAGCTGTTGCTGGAAATGGCGGGCGATATCAGCTATGCGCTGGACAATTTCGAGCGCGAATCCCGGCGTCAGCGCGCGGAGGAGGATCTTAGCGAGAGCGAAGCGCGCTTTCGCAGCCTGACCGAGATGTCGTCGGACTTCTACTGGGAGAGCGATGCCGAGCACCGGCTCACCGCGCGCGCCTCGGCGGACAAGCAGCTGAGCACCGTGTCGGTGTTCCGGCAGGGGGCGCAGATCGGGGAGCGGCGCTGGGACATTCCGTATCTCACGCCGGACGCAGCCGGCTGGCAGGCGCATCGGGCGGTGCTGGATGCACACCTGCCGTTCCGGGATTTCGAGCTTTCCCGGCTTGGGGTCGACGGCACCGAGCGCCATATTTCCATCAGCGGGGATCCGGTGTTCGATGCTTCGGGCGCATTCAAGGGCTACCGCGGCGTCGGCACCGACATCACCGAGCGCAAGCGTCGTGAGGAGACCCTGGAGCGCTTTCGCACGGCAATGGACGCCACCGCCGATGCGGTGTATCTGACCGACCGCGCGAGCCTGCGTTTCATCGATGTCAATGCCGCCGCCTGCCGCATGCAGAACTGCACCCGCGAGGAACTGCTGGCGCGCGGACCGGAATGGGTGCTGTCGACTTCGCGCGAGGAGCTTGCGCGCGCCTACGACGCGGTCATCGCCGCGGGCGAGGCGTTGCCGCCGGTTGCGATGCTGCGCCAGCGCCGGCGCGGGGACGGCTCGCAGGTCTGGGTGGAACTCGAGCGGCGCGCGCTGCGTTCGGCCAAGGGCTGGACCATCGTCACCGTGGTGCGCGACATTACCGAGCGCAAGCAGCATGAGTTCGAGTTGCGCCGCCTGAACGAGGAACTGGAGCAGCGTGTGACGGAGCGCACGCGTGCGCTCGAAACCGCGAACGATGAACTGGAGGCGTTCTCCTATTCCGTGTCCCACGATCTGCGCGCGCCGCTGCGGGCGATCCACGGTTTCACCCGGCTGCTGGAAACGCAGTACGCCGGCCAGCTCGACGACCAGGGCCGCGCCATGCTCGGGCGCGTGGGCGCGGGAGCGGAAAAAATGGGGCTGCTGATCGACGATCTGCTGCGGCTGTCGCGGATAGCGCGGCAGACGATGCGCATCGAACCGGTGGACCTGTCCGCTCTGGCGCGCGAAGTGGCCGACGAATTGCAGGCGGCGGAGCCGAAACGCCAGGTCGTGTGGATCATCGCGGCGCAGGTGTCGGCTGCCGGCGACCCGGGTTTGCTGCGGGTGGCGCTGCAGAACCTGATCGGCAACGCCTGGAAATACAGTTCCAAACGCGATCCGGCGCGCATCGAATTCGGCATCGCCGAAAAGGACGGACGGCAGGTGTATTTCGTGCGCGACGATGGCGCCGGCTTCGACATGATGTACGCGAAGAAGCTGTTTGGCCCGTTTCAGCGCCTGCATTCGGCGGAGGAGTTTCCCGGCACGGGCATCGGCCTCGCCACGGTTGCGCGCATACTTCACCGCCACAGCGGCAAGGTGTGGGCCGAGGGGCGGGTGGGCGAGGGCGCGACCTTTTATTTTTCGCTGGACTGAGCGGAACGCCCGCGCATGCGCGTACAGCCCGCCGAACTCGCATTTGACGGCGAGGGAACGCCGTACTCGCCGGTCTACGGCGACGTGTACCACAGTGCGCAATCGGGCCCGGGGCAGGCGCAGCATGTGTTTATCGCCGGCAACGGCCTGCCGCACAGGTGGGCGCATGCGCGTGTTTTCACCATACTCGAAACCGGATTCGGATTCGGGCTGAATTTTCTCGCGACCTGGAGCCAGTGGCGCGCCGACCCTGCGCGTTGCGAGCGCCTGCATTTCGTTTCGGTCGAAAAGCATCCGTTCGAACGCGCCGCGCTGGCGGCGCTGCATGCCCGCTATGCGGAATTCGCGCCGCTGGCGCGGCAGCTGCAGGACGCCTGGCCGCTGCCGCTCGCCGGCACGCACCGCCTGCATTTCGAGGACGGGCGGCTCACGCTGACGCTGGCGTTCGCGGACATAGCCGATGCTGCGCCGCGGCTGCGCCTGCGCGCCGATGCCGTTTATCTGGACGGTTTCGCGCCGCGGCTCAACCCGGCAATGTGGTCGCCGCAACTGCTGCAG
>JAKAIH010000259.1 GCA_021825225.1 Pseudomonadota bacterium | reverse complement strand
CTATTTTAACCCAAACCCAGCCCAGAGATATGACAGCCGCAGCCAACAGCACCGAGTTCAAGACCTGGATGTGCCTTATCTGCGGCTATATCTACGATGAGGCCGCCGGCGTTCCCGACGAAGACATAGCCCCCGGCACGCGCTGGGAGGATGTGCCGATCAACTGGACTTGTCCGGAATGCGGTGCACGCAAGGAAGATTTCGAGATGGTGGAAATTTAGCAGACCATCAGCAAGCGATTCGCTGCGTCTGCCTGGCCGCATGCGCCTTTGGACCCTGCACCCTAAGTATCTCGACCCCAAGGGGCTGGTCGCGCTGTGGCGCGAGGCGCTGCTGGCGCAAGTGGTGCTCAAAGGCGAGACCGCCGGCTATCGCCACCATCCCCAGTTGCTGCGCTTCCAAGCCCACGCCGACCCCCTCGCCGCGATAGCGACCTACCTGCGCGCCGTGCATGCGGAAGCGATGGCGCGGAACTACCGCTTCGACAGGGCCAAGATCAATCGGCGCCGCGCCAAGGGCAAGCTCGCCGAGACCCGCGGCCAGCTTGCCTACGAGTGGAAGCATTTGCGGGTCAAGCTGCGCGCGCGCAGCCCGGACTGGTGGCGTCAGTGGAAAAACGTCGCGGCGCCCGAACCGCACCCGCTGTTCCGCCTCGTGCCGGGTGCGGTACGCGACTGGGAAAAAGTCGCTTCCGCGACTGTTACCGAGATCAAAACGAAGCCCACTCGCGCGCCGGCGACGCCGCGCAAAGCAAAATTGTGATTGTTCCGCCGGAGGGTTAAAATGGGTGTGTGGCGATCGACCTTACCCACCATTTTCTCATCGCAATGCCGAACATGGTGGATCCTTATTTTGCCAAGTCTCTCACCTACATCTGTGAACACAATGACCAGGGCGCACTGGGCGTGGTAGTCAACCGCCCTATCGACCTCAGCCTGCAAGCGCTGTTCGAGCGCATCAATCTCAAGCTTGAACCGCGCGAGCTGCACGACATCCCGGTATATTTCGGCGGCCCAGTGCAAACCGATCGCGGCTTCGTGCTGCACAAACCTGTAGGGGAGTGGCATTCCACGCTGAACGTGCGCGACAACCTCGGCCTCACCACCTCCAAGGACATACTGGAAGCGGTGGGCAAGGGCGGCGGTCCGGCCAAGATGCTGGTGACCCTGGGCTATTCCGGCTGGGCTGCCGGACAACTCGAGCACGAACTCGGCCAGAACGCCTGGCTCACCGTGGAAGCGGGCGAACAAATCATCTTCGATCTGCCTGCAGAGGAAAAGCTGCCTGCAGCGATGGAGCTGCTGGGCGTGGATTTCGCCAATCTGTCCGAGGACACGGGCCATGCGTGAATGCCGCCCAGGTGCGAAAGGGCGCCGGTAATGAACGCGGAGAAAGCCGGCACGGTGCTCGCTTTCGATTTCGGCGAAAAATTCACCGGCGTTGCGATCGGCGAGTCCAGCATCGGCGTGGCACATCCTCTGGGGCTTATCGCTGCGCAAGGCAGCGCGGCGCGCATGGACGAAGCTGCCGCGCTGGTGTCCGAATGGAAACCCGGCGCTTTGGTGGTCGGGCTGCCGCTGTCGATGGACGGCGGCGAGCACGAGCTCACGCGGCGCTGCCGCCGCTTTGCGCGCCAGCTGGAGGCCCGCTTCAAGCTGCCGGTGAAAATGGTGGATGAGCGGCTTAGCTCGGCTGCGGCCGAAGAAGCGTTAGGAGCGGCGGGAAAAGGCGGGCGCAAGCATAAGCTGCGCGTCCATCAAGTGTCGGCACAGATTATTTTACAAAGCTATTTCGATGACCCCAGTACTCCCTGATCCAGAAGCACTGTGCGCGGAGCTGGTGTTGCAGCTCAAGCCGCAAGTCACCGCCGATACAGCCTTGGTCGGCATCCATACCGGCGGAGTGTGGCTGGCCGAGCGGCTGCACGCCGCGCTCGGCATTGCGCTGCCACTGGGCGTGCTTGATATCTCCTTCTATCGCGACGATTTCGACAAGACCGGACTGCATCCGCAGATAAAGCCGACGCAGATTCCGTTCGAGGTCGACGGTCGCCACATCGTGCTGGTCGACGACGTGCTGTACACCGGCCGCACCGTGCGCGGAGCGATGAACGAGCTGTTCGACTACGGACGGCCGGCTTCGATCAGCCTCGCCGTACTGATCGACCGCGGCGGGCGAGAACTGCCGGTCGCGGCGCAATACGTGGGTGCCAGACTGGAGGTGCCGCAAGGGCACATGCTGGTGCTCGATCGCGACGAACATGGCAAACTCAGGCTGAAACTTGATGCGTAACCCACAACTAAACGAAAAAGGTGAGCTGCAGCACCTGCTTACCATCGAGGGCCTGCCGCGCGAGGTCCTTACCCATATTCTCGACACCGCGACCTCCTTCGTCGGTGTCACGGCGCGCGAGGTCAAGAAGGTACCATTGCTGCGCGGCAAATCGGTGTTCAACCTGTTCTTCGAAGCCTCCACGCGCACCCGCACCACCTTCGAAATTGCCGCCAAGCGCCTGTCTGCGGATGTCATCAATCTGAACATTGCGGTATCTTCTTCGACCAAGGGTGAGACCCTACTCGACACCGTGGACAATCTCTCCGCCATGCATGCGGACATGTTCGTGGTAAGGCACGCGCAAAGCGGCGCGCCGCACTTGATCGCAAGCCATGTAGCCAGCCACCTGCATGTGGTCAACGCCGGCGACGGGCGCCACGCGCATCCGACCCAGGGCCTGCTCGACCTCTACACCATCCGCCACTTCAAGAAGGATTTCACCCGGCTGTCGGTGGCCATCGTCGGCGACGTGCTGCATTCGCGCGTGGCGCGCTCGCTGATCCACGCGCTCACGATCATGGGCACACCCGATATTCGCGTAATCGGACCCATGACCCTGATCCCTTCCGGCGCGGAAAAGCTCGGCGTCAAGGTGTTCTACGACCTGGAGCAGGGTCTGCGCGACGTCGACGTGGTGGTGATGCTGCGCCTGCAAAACGAACGCATGCGCGGTGCGCTGCTGCCCTCGGCGCAGGAGTTCTTCAAATACTACGGCCTGACGCCGGAAAAGCTGGCGCTGGCCAAGCCCGACGCCATCGTCATGCACCCGGGACCGTTGAACCGCGGCGTGGAAATCGATTCTGCAGTCGCCGACGGTTCGCATGCGGTAATCCTGTCGCAGGTTACGTTCGGCATTGCCGTCAGGATGGCGGTGATGAGCATACTGGCAGGGAACTGAAGCAGATGAAAATTCACATCAAGAATGGCCGCCTGGTCGACCCGGTCAATAACTTCGACGCCAAGGCGGACCTGTTCATCGCCGCCGGAAGAGTCGCCGCCGTAGGCAAGGCGCCGGCCGGCTTCAGCGCCAACCGCGTGATCGACGCCGCCGGCCTGGTGGTCTGCCCCGGCCTGATCGACCTGTCGGCGCGGCTGCGCGAGCCCGGCTTCGAATATAAGGCAACGCTGGAGTCGGAAATGCTGGCCGCGGCGGCGGGCGGCGTGACCAGCCTCGCCTGTCCGCCCGACACCGACCCGGTGCTGGACGAGCCCGGGCTGGTGGAAATGCTCAAGCACCGGGCGAAGACGCTCAATCTGGCGCACGTTTACCCGATCGGCGCGCTCACTGTCGGCCTGTCCGGCGAACAGCTCACCGAAATGGCGGAACTGCGCGACGCCGGCTGCGTTGGCTTCTCCCACGCCGATGTGCCGCTGCAGGACAGTCAGGTGCTGTGGCGCGCGCTGCAGTACGCCGCCACCTTCGACTTCCGCGTCTGGCTGCGCCCGCAAGACGGGTATCTGTCGAAGGACGGGGTCGCGCACGACGGTGAAGTCGCCACGCGCCTGGGACTGCCGGGAATCCCCGCGTTTGCCGAAACGGTAGCGATTGCCACCATAATCGAAATCATGCGCGCTACCGGAACGCGGGTGCACCTGTGTCGCCTGTCCACGCGCGAGGGAGTGGACATGGTGCGCACAGCCAAGAGCGATGGCCTTCCTCTGAGCTGCGACGTCGGCATCCACCACGTCCATTTGTCGGAGATGGATCTGGGCTATTTCGACGCGCATTGCCACCTGCAGCCGCCGCTGCGCAGCGCGCGCGATCGCGACGCGCTGCGCCAGGGCCTGAAGGACGGCACCATAGACGCGATCTGCTCCGACCACACGCCGGTGGACGAGGATTCGAAACTGCTGCCTTTCGCCGAATCGGAAGCCGGAGCCACCGGCCTGGAACTGCTGTTGCCGCTTACGCTGAAATGGGCGCTTGAAACGAAGCTGCCGCTGGCGCAGGCGCTCGCGCGCATCACCAGGGAGCCTGCGCGCATACTCGGCCTGGACGCCGGCCACCTGTCGGAAGGCCACACCGCGGATATCTGCGTATTCGACGCGGAGCATTACTCCACGGTAAGTGCCGCAGCGCTCAAGAGCCAAGGCAAGAACACCCCCTTCCTCGGCATCGAATTGCCGGGCAAGGTGCGTTACACCCTGCTGCAGGGACAAGTCGTTTACGACGCGGGCAACGACTAATCGCGCTCGGTCCGCGTCGATTCCCGCGGACCGGAAAACCTTGGCGTCTACCCGCCTTCCTGCTCCAGCAGCACGGCGGGGTCCAATCCAGCTCCTGCCACACACACGGTCTTGCGGCGCGAACTCGTGCCGCGGGTGATAGACACCTGACTTTTCTTCACTCCCAGGCGCCGGGCGATGAATTCGATCAGGCACGCGTTGGCTTTCCCGTCAACCGGCGGCGAAGCCAGGCGCAGCTTGACGCAATCGCCATGCAATCCGGCCACCTCGGTGTGTTTGGCCCCCGGCTGGGCATGG
>JAKAIH010000258.1 GCA_021825225.1 Pseudomonadota bacterium | reverse complement strand
CGATCTCAAATTGTGACAGCATAAGGGCTGGAAATATAGCCTGCGGCGACCCGCTGCGTCCTACCGATCCAGCGCCCGGCGCAGGAACGCCCCTACCAGAAAAATTTGATTTGCGCAGCGCTGCAAATCACCCCAATTTGTAGTATGCTGGTTACACACTACCACAAGATTACATTATAAGGTATTGATAACATGGACATTACAAAAAAAGAAATCAAGACCTCCAGCGCCCTCGTCAGTCCCCTTCCCGACCAGATTATCAGCCGTGAAGTACTGCTGGAGAAATACGCCAAGGGCACCGAAGCCAGCATCAACGATGTGCGCGCACGCATCGCGCATGCGCTCGCAGCAGTCGAGCACGAGGACAAGCGCGCTCTGTGGGAGAAGCGCTTCCTGCAGGCAATGGAAGCCGGCTTCATCCCCGCCGGCCGCATCATGTCGGCTGCCGGCATCCAGATGCAGGCAACGCTGATCAACTGTTTCGTGCAGCCGGTGGGCGATTCGATCTCGGACATCGTCGACAACAAGCCCGGCATCTACACCGCCCTGCAGCAGGCGGCGGAAACCATGCGCCGCGGCGGCGGCGTGGGCTACGACTTCTCCTCGATCCGTCCCAAGGGCTCGGAAGTGAAAGGCACGCATTCGCGCGCCAGCGGCCCCGTATCCTATATGCGCGTGTTCGACCGCTCCTGCGAGACCGTGGAATCGGCGGGCTCGCGCCGCGGCGCGCAGATGGGGGTGCTGCGCTGCGACCATCCCGACGTGGAGGAGTTCATCCACGCCAAGGACCGCGGCGACCTGACGAATTTCAACATATCGGTCGGCGTCACCGATACCTTCATGCAGGCGGTCGAGAACGACCTCGAATGCGAACTCGCGCACAAGGCGCGCCCGCACCAGGAACTGGTGGAGGCCGGCGCGTACCAGCGCGAGGACGGGCTGTGGGTGTACCGCAAGCTGCGCGCGCGCGAGCTGTGGGACCAGATCATGCGCTCGACCTACGACCATGCCGAGCCCGGGATCCTGTTCCTCGATCGCATGAACCGCGACAACAACCTCAATTACTGCGAGACCATAGAGGCGACCAATCCCTGCGCCGAGCAGCCGCTGCCGCCTTACGGCTGCTGCTGCCTGGGTTCGATCAACCTGACCAACTTCGTCTCCAACCCGTTCGGCGACAAGGCGGCCTTCGATTATGAGCGCTTCGGCGCGACGGTCGAGACTTCGGTGCGCATGCTGGACAACGTGCTCGATGCGACCGCCTGGCCGCTGCCGCAGCAGCAGGAAGAGGCGATGAACAAGCGCCGCGTGGGCCTGGGCTACACCGGCCTGGGCGACGCGCTGATCATGCTGCGCCAGCGCTACGACAGCGAGGCTGCGCGCGCGACCGCAGCCAGGATTTCGGAAGTCATGCGCGATTACGCCTACCGCGCCTCGAGCAATCTCGCGCGCGAGCGCGGCGCGTTTCCGCTGTTCAACGCCGACATGTACCTGTCGGGCACCAGCTTCGCCACGCGCCTGCCGGCCGAAATCAAGGCGCTGATCCGCAAGCAGGGTTTGCGAAATAGCCACCTGCTGTCGATCGCCCCCACCGGCACCATCAGCCTCGCGTTCGCCGACAATGCCTCCAACGGCATCGAACCGCCGTTCTCCTGGACTTACACGCGCAAGAAGCGCATGGCCGACGGCACGCTGCAGGAATTTGCGGTCGAGGATTACGCCTGGCGCCTGTACCGCCACCTGGTCGCCAACGGCGCTCTGCCGGCGCCCGCCGGCGGGCCCGACGCCCTGCCCGATTATTTCGTCACCGCGCTCGCGATCTCGGCTGCAGCGCACGAAGCCATGGTGGCAGCGGTCGCGCCCTATGTCGACACCAGCATCTCCAAGACGGTCAACGTGCCGGAGAATTATCCCTACGAGGAGTTCCAGGGCCTGTACCTGGCCGCATGGAAATCGGGCCTGAAGGGCCTCGCCACCTACCGACCCAACAGCGTCCTCGGCTCGGTGCTGTCGGTGGACAGCGCCCAGGCCAAGCTGCCGCAGGATTTCGTCTCGAGCGACGTCAACCGCCGCATCGAAATCAAGGCGGTGCCCGAGCCTGTGCTAGCCAGCTTGCGCTGGCCCGGCCGGCCCAAGCTGGCTGAAGGCAATCCCGCCTGGACCTATATGATCGAACATCCGCACGGACATTTCGCGCTGTTCGTGGGCCATGTCGAAAACGGGCACCCCCATCCGTTCGAGGTCTGGGTCAACGGCAGCGAGCAGCCGCGCGGTCTGGGCGCAGTGGCGAAAACGCTGTCCATGGACATGCGCGCCGACGATCCGGCCTGGCTGCGGCTCAAGCTCGACACCCTGGCGAAGACCGTGGGCGACGACGCCTTCGACATGGCGTTTCCGCCGCACGGCGAAAGCAAGCGCATGCCCAGCGTCACCGCCGCCGTGGCGCAACTGGTGCGCTGGCGCTGCGAACGCCTGGGCGCGTTGCCTGAAGTCAAGAACGGGCCGGTGCTCGATGCCATGTTCAGCCTGAAAGAACCCAAGACCGGCGCCGACGGCACCATGTCCTGGACCGTCGATGTGCTCAATCCCGGCACCCGCGACGACTTCGTGCTGGGCCTGAAGGAAATCACCCTGCCCGACGGCGTCACCCGGCCCTACTCCATGTGGCTCTCGGGCGAGTATCCGCGCGCGCTGGACGGACTGTGCAAGATCCTGTCGCTGGACATGCGCATCATCGATCCGGCCTGGATCGGGATGAAGCTGAGGAAACTCCTCAACTACCCCGAGCCGCTGGGCGATTTCATGGCCTTCACCCCGGGCACGCGCAAGCAGCAGAACTGGCCCTCCACCGTGTCCTACCTCGCGCGCCTGATCATCCACCGCTACGCCATGCTCGGCCTCCTCACCGAGGAGGGCATGCCGGTGCAGACCATGGGCATACTCGAGACGCCCGAGCGCGGCGCCACGCCGCAGATGAAAGGCGCGCGCTGCCCAGAGTGCGGCAACTACGCGGTGATCAAGAAGGACGGCTGCGATTTCTGCAGCGCCTGCGGCTATGTGGGGGTGTGCGGGTAGGGGCGAAAGGGAATCCCGCCCGGCATAGGAGCGGATACTGCCCGGTCGCGGCGAAGTACAAGGATTTGGAGCCGTCCTGTGCCGACAATACTGAGATCCGGGCCTTATCGCTTGTTCTTCTATGCGGGGGACGGCGACGAACCGCCACACGTCCATATTGAGCGGGATGATAGAATCGTAAAATTCTGGCTCGATCCAATCCGGTTGCAAAGCAGCGGCGGGTTTTCGCGCGCAGAACTCGCCCGGATCGAGAAGTTGGTAAGCGATCGCCGTGTTGAACTTAGAGAGGCATGGAATGAGTACTTCGGCCGTTGAGATGGAAGTGCCCTTTGCCGAAGACGTGGCTGTTTCGGACGACACGCTTTGCGTCGACCTGAGCGATGGCCGCAGCATTTCCGTTCCCCTTGCGTGGTACCCGCGGTTATTGCGCGCCACCCCGGCAGAACGCAAGCGCTGGCGGCTGATCGGCCGTGGTTTGGGTATTCACTGGGAAGATCTCGACGAAGACATCAGCGTCGAAGGACTGTTGGCCGGCAAGCCGTCTGGAGAAAGCCAGGCGTCCTTTGGCAAATGGCTGACGCAGCGCTCATCGCGCTCGACTCGGACGCGTGCAAAATCGGCGCGTGCCGGTTAGCGCGGGCATTCGGCGCCGTCGAGCGGGGATTCGATTACCGCCCCTTCCCGAACGCCTTTCCATCCTGCTCGCGCACGATGGGAAACGTGCCGAGGATGTACGCCGCATCGTCGCGGTTGATGCCATAGAGGTGAAAGAAGAGCGCATCGAGCCGTGCAACGCGATGGCGACGATCTTCCTCATCCCAAACAAACGGCGGTCCGCCATAGCCGAGATCGCGGGCGAATGGCTGCAAATCCCACGCCGTATAGGTCAGCCGCAGCACCTATCCGCGCACGAAATCGCCAATCTTGACTTGGCCCAGAGTTTGCACGAACTGCTCCGGACGAATGAGCGGCAGTTGTTCAACAATGACAATAACTCGAAGCTCAAATTGTGATCATGCCGGCGATATCCCCAAAGTCCTCACACATCCGGGATAACAAGAACTCGCCGCTTCATAGAGGAAATGGCCTGCAAACCGCGCGGATATTGAATCTCTGGCCTATCACTCGAACCACTTCACCAGCGCGAAGCGCTTTCCGCCCTTAAGGCGATAGACCGAAAAATCCGCCTCGTCCACGGTGAGGATGTCGCGCATGCCGGTGTGGTTTGCGAGCCAGACGAGAGCGGCGTCGGCGAAGTCGATATTGCGGTCGGCGTACTTTCGGACGATGGTCCCGATTTCGGCGTAGGCGCCCACGGGAACATCGGTTACCGCGAGCGCGCCGCGCTGCGCCCATTCCAGCAAACGGCCCTTGCCCGTTGCATCGAGAAAGAAACAGGTCTCGACAATCACCGGCGCGACCGTGAGAAGCGGATGGCGATTGGCACGCAGGCATTCCCGCGCCTGCGCCCGCAAACGGTCGGCCGGCCGGAACAGCGAGACCAGGAAGCCGGTATCGATGAGTACGCCGGTCACTTGCCTTTGCCGCGGAAATGTTCGCGCAGCAGCCGCTTGCTGTTGCGAGCGATATCTTCGCTGGGCTTTGCGTCGGTGTGCGGCCCGAACAGATCCTTGCCCAGATCATAAGGACTGGGCTGGTCCGCGCTCGCGGCGAGCAACTGGTCGAGCGCGACCTTGACCGCCTCGCTCTTGCTCAAGCGATGCTTGGTGCAATATTCCGCGAG
>JAKAIH010000257.1 GCA_021825225.1 Pseudomonadota bacterium | reverse complement strand
TTGTAGGCATAGCGCCACATCAGGGTGAAAATGCGCGCCGCGGTGTCGGGGTAGCCGAAGGTCGGTATGTTCGCCTGGTTCAGGATCGCCTCGCCCGCGACCACGTCCTTGCCGCCCATCCAGCTCGCGAGCACCGGCTTGCCGCGCGTCATCGCGAACGGAATCATGCCGCGCGCGGTTTCGGTCGGATCGGTCATCGCCTGCGGCGTCAGCGCCACCAGCAGCCCGTCGCTGTTCGGGTCCTTGGCCGCGATCGCGAGCGCCTGCGCATAGCGCTCCGGATCGGCGTCGCCGAGGATGTCGATCGGGTTGCCATGGCTCCAGTGCGGCGGCAGCACCTGGTTCAGCGCGGCCAGGGTCTCGTCCGACAGTTCGGCCAGCTCTCCGCCCATGGCGATCAGGGTGTCGGTGGCGAGCACCCCGGGACCGCCGGCGTTGGTGACGATGGTCAGGCGCGGCCCCGAGGGGCGCGGCTGCTTCGCCAGCACCTCGGCCATGTAGAACAGGTCGGCGATGGAGTTCACGCGCAGCACGCCGCAGCGGCGGAACACCGCGTCGAGCACGTCGTCGCTGCCGGCGAGCGCGCCGGTATGGGAGGCCGCCGCCTTGGCCGCGGCCGCGGTGCGCCCCGCCTTGATCACGATGATCGGCTTGGTCAGCGCGACTTCGCGCGCGGCGGAGATGAACGAGCGCGCATCGCCGATCGACTCCATGTAGATCATGATGCTGTGCGTGTGCGGATCGTCGCCGAGAAAGTTGATCAGGTCGCCCCAGTCGACGTCGAGCATGGAGCCGACCGAAACGCAGGCGGAAAAGCCGACGTTCTCGCGGAAGCTCCAGTCGAGCACCGCGGTCAGCAGCGCGCCGCTCTGGCTGATGAAGCCCACCGTGCCCGGGCGCGCCATGGCGCTGGCGAAAGTCGCGTTGAGGTGCGTGCGCGGGCGCATCACGCCGAGGCAGTTCGGGCCGATGAGGCGCATCTTGCCGCGCGCCTGCTCGGTAATGCGGCGCTCGAGTTCCACGCCGGCGGCGCCCGCCTCCTTGAAGCCGGCGGAGATGATGATCGCGCCCTTCACGCCGGCGGCGACGCATTCGCCGACGATATCCGGCACCGTCGGGGCAGGCGTGACGATGACCGCGAGGTCGACCGGCTCGGGCACGTCGCCCACGCTCGCGTAGGCCTTGATGCCGAGCACGTGGTGGTGGCGCTTGTTGATCGGATAGACCGTGCCGCCGAAGGGATTGCTGATCAGGTTCCACAGCACGGTGCGCCCGACCCTGCCCTCCTGCTCCGTCGCGCCGATCACGGCGATGCTCTTCGGCGCAAAAATCGCGCGCAGCGCGTCGCGCTCGAAATGCAGCACGTCCAGCGTGCGGTCGGCGACATCGCCCGGCTTGGGCGTGGCGGACTTCGGCTTGATTTTCTTTTCCGCTTCACTCATGTTGTGCTCCTGATCGACAGCGTCGCCGCGCCCAAGCGCGCCGGTTACAGCATACGCGCTTCAGCCACCGCTCGCGCCCAGCACCGCCCGGCGCAGCTCCTCGTAGTCGCGCGTCACCGGAAACTGCGGAAACTCGGCCACCACATTGTCGGGCGGGCAAAACAGGATGCCCGCATGCGCTTCGGCCAGCATGCCGGTGTCGTTGTACGAATCGCCGGCGGCGATGGTGTGGAAATTGAGCTGCTTGAACGCCTTCACCGAGGCGCGCTTCTGGTCCTGCATGCGCAGGCGGTAATCGCGCACGCGGCCGTTCGCCTCGACCAGCAGCTCGTGGCAGAACAGCGTCGGATAGCCGAGCTGCCGCATCAGCGGCGCCGCGAACTGGTAATAGGTGTCCGACAGAATCACCACCTGGCATTCCCCGCGCAGCCAGTCGAGGAACTCGCGCGCCCCGGCGAGCGGGCGCATGCCGGCGATCACGTTCTGGATATCGGGCAGGCCGAGCCCGCGCTGGGCGAGGATGTCGATGCGGCCGCGCATGAGCTTGTCGTAGTCGGGCTCGTCGCGCGTGGTTTTCGCCAGCTCCGGGATGCCGGTGCGCTCGGAGAACTCGATCCAGATTTCGGGAATCAGCACGCCTTCCAAATCAAGACAGACGATCTGCAACTGGGAAACTCCGGAAAATGAGATGGATGGAGGGGGTGAGGTAATCGGGACCGAAGCAACGCTTCCGCGCTGAGAATTGTAATCCACGCGCGGCTTTTTGCCCACGTATCGATCTGATGCAGTCTTGATTAAACGCAAGCTGTTATTACATATACGTGGCGGGATGATGCGGGCGTCGCGGCGGCTGCAGGGTTGCGATGTTGCGGAAAAGCAAACCTGGTTCGTCCTTGTCTTCAATCATAACCGCGTTTTTGTACGGATACGCTTTTCATCCGTACAAAACGCGGTTGGCGCGCGCAGCGCGCAATGACCGCCAATCGCATGCGCCGGCAATCAAGACGCCGTACCCAACAGCGCGAGGCACCTTCGCCCGGGCCGCCTCAGCTCGTCAGCCGCCGATATGCATCCGCCGTCTTCAGCGGCAGCTGGCCGGCATCGTCGATCAGCACCCAGCTCGCCGGTCCGTACATGTGCGGCAGGTAGTCGCGCGCCTGTTCGTCTATGGTCACGCAGAACGGGTGGATGCCCGAGCGGCGCGCTTCGAGCAGCGCCTGGCGCGTGTCCTCGATGCCGTAGTCGCCGCGGTAGCCGTCGTGAAAATCGTCGGGCTTGCCGTCCGACAGCGTGAACAGGATGCGCGTCTTCGCATCGACCTGGTTGAGGATGCCCGCAAGATGGCGGATCGCCACGCCCATGCGGGTGTAGTCCTTCGGCTCGACGCCGGCGATGCGGCTGCGCACCGCCTCGCCGTAGTGCTCGTCGAAAGTCTTGATGCGGTAGATGTCGCAGCGCTTGCGCGTCCAGCCGGAGAAGCCGTAGATCGCGTAGCGGTCCCCGAGCGCTTCGAGCGCCTCGCACAGCAGCACCAGCGCCTCGCGCTCGCAGGCATTGATCCAGCCCTTGGTCGAGCCGCTCATGTCGACCATGAACATCACCGCGATATTGCGCTCGATGCGCCGGCGCTGCACGAATAGCCGTTCGGACGCTTCGATGCCGCCGGCGCGGTCGGCATAGGCCTCGACCAGCGCGTCGAAATCGATGTCCTCGCCCTCGTGCTGGCGCCGCGCGAGCCGGTCTTCGCCGCGCAGCGCCTCGAAGCGCCGGCGCAGCTGCGCGATCGGGCCGGCGTAGCGCGCGCGCACCGCGGCAACGTAGGCCGGGTCGCCCGGCAGCGTCGCGGACTCGAACAGCACGCACCAGTCTTTGCGGTAGTCGCGCCGGCGGAAATCCCATTCGTCGTAGAGCCTGCCGCCGGCAGCCGCGGTTTCTCCCAGCGCGCCTGCGGCCGCGCCCTCGGGCAAGGCATCGGGCGCATAGGCGCCGGGCCCGGAGGCGAGCAAGTATTCCTCGGGAATTTCGCCGAAGTCCTGGATGATCGAGCGCATCAGCTGCGCCGCCTCCTCCGGCGGCGCCACCGCCTCGCCGTCGATCTGCAGCTCGAACTCCAGCGTCTCGAACGAACTCTCGATCTCGAGCTCCACTTCGCCGGCTTGCGGCTCGCGGCGCCCGGCCTGCAGCGCCTGCCGCATTTGCTCGATCTGGGCGTAGAGCGCGCGCCGCTCCCGCGCGATGCGCTCGCCGCGCACCTCGGCCGCGCGCCCGGGATGCAGGCTGCCCATGTAGGGGAAGGGCTCGGGCGGCTGCAACGGAAACAGTTCGCGCAGCAGCGCCACGCTGTCGGCGACCGATGATCCCGCGAGCGACAGACGCCCCTGCGCCGCGGCGAGGCTGCCAGGAAGCGGTCCGCGCAGCGCGGCTAGCAGCGCGCCAAGGCCCGGAAACGCCCGTCCTGCCTGGCTCTCCAGCCGGATCGCCTCCAGTGCATTGAGCCAGGCGAGCGCGCGCTCGGGCACTGCATAGCCGGCGAGCAGCGGCGCGAGTTCGAGATTGAACGTGCCGTAGCGCGCCTGCGCCCAGTGGTGCACGGCGATCGCCTTGTACAGGCGGAAGTTCTGTTCGCGCGCAGGGTAGCTGGCAATGCGCTCGGGCAGGAATATGGTTTCGGTGTCGGTCCAGGTCTCGGCCGAGGCTTCGAGCCGCAGCCTGCGCCCGGCGAGGCCGCGCAGGAACAGCTCGAGCACGCGCGTTATTTCGGCGAGCGCCACGCCTTCCCCCGCCGCGTCCGCGCGGCGCTTGAAGCCGGCGAGGTCCTTCAGCGCGGCGCAGGCCGGGTACAGACCTTCCTTGTCGTAGGCATCGAGCGCGCCAAGCAGCCATTTCTCCGCGCCGCCGCGGCCGAGCAGCGCGAGGGCCTGCGGCGCCTGCGCCGCGAACTGGTAGCCGAGTTCGGCCACGTTGTGCGCCGCGACCTCGGCCCAGGCGAGCACGAAGTCCTGCTCGGCGCGCGCGAGCGGCGCGATGCCCGCCGCGACCGCTGCCGCGCTGCGCCGCGAGGACAGCGCCGCGCAGAGGATGTCGTCGAGTTTTTCCTCGAGCTCGGCCAGTGAAAGCGGCGTGTGTCCGGTCAATTCAGCGCCTTTTCAGAAAAAGGCTTTCGCAGCCTTTGCTATACCGTAGCAGCTTGGATCGCGGCCCATGGCTGCGGAGTTTCGATTTTGCGCGGACGAGAAACTGTCCGCGCGGATCACCGCTGGCGCGCGGATAAAGAGCACATCCGCCCGCCATCGGTGATCTTGTATAAACCCAAGGCGCTGCGTCTTGTACTTACCATAACCGTGTTTTCCGTACGGATGCGCCTTTCATCCGTACGGAAAACACGG
>JAKAIH010000256.1 GCA_021825225.1 Pseudomonadota bacterium | reverse complement strand
GGCTGCGCGGGCGCGCTTGGCGTGATCGCGTTCGCGCGCCGCACGCTGCTTGCTTTCGTCGCGTCCTCGGTGGCCTGTCTTTGCGTGATTCTCACGGCGGGGGTGGCGCTGTTTCCGTTCGTGCTGCCGTCTTCATCGACGCCGGCTGCGAGCCTGACGGCCTGGGACGCCTGTTCCAGCTATACAACGCTGAATGTCATGTTCTGGGTCGCGCTGATTTTCACGCCCATCGTGCTCGCCTATACCGGCTGGGCCTATCACGTGATGGCGGGCAAGGTGACGCGCGAATACATCGCGGGCAACGACAAGGCGCTCTATTGAACCGGATACGGAGGCAGTCATGTGGTATTTCACCTGGGTACTCGGATTGGGCTTCGCGGTGCTGCTGGCGATCCTGAACGCGCTCTGGTTCGAAGCGCAGGACGAGCGGGACAAGGAGTAGGCGGGCAGGGCCTGGTCCCGCTTGCTTACCGGCCCTATTTTCCCCAGCGCAGCGCGAGCGGATTCGCCTCGCGCGCGAGCTCCAGCAGCCCTTTGCGCGTCGCCGGGTGCAGCGCTTCGAGCGGATGGCGCACGGCGTCGCTCTTGATCACCCCGCCCTCCATCATCACCGCCTTGGTCGCGCGCAGGCCGCATTGGCGGTTCTCGTAGTTGACGAGCGGCAGGATGCGCGCGTAGGCCGCCATCGCCTCCTTGCGCCGCCCCTGGCGGTGATGCTGCAGCACCGGCCTGATCAGGTCGGGCAGCAGCGCGCTGGGCATCGTGCCCGTCGCGCCCGCGTCCAGGTCGGCCATCAGCGTGATCGATTCCTCGCCGTCGAAGGGGCCCTGTATCGCGCTGCCGCCTGTCTCGATCAGGGCGCGCAGCTTCGTCGCCGCATGCGGCACTTCCACCTTGAAATAGCAGACCTGCGGCACTTCGCGCGCCAGCCGCGCCAGGAAGGACACCGGCAGGGTGACGCCGGACAGCGGCGCGTCCTGCACCATGATCGGCAGCGCCGTCGCGTCGGCGACCCTGGCGAAATGCTCAAGCACGCCCTTTTCGTCGGCGTGCAGCGTTGCGCCATGGTAGGGCGGCATGAGCATCAGCATCCGCGCGCCGGCAGTGGAGGCTTTCTTCGCGCGCGCCGCGGCGATGCGCGTGCTGTAGTGGCTGCAGGTCACGATCACCGGCACCCGGCCGGCGACGTGGTCGAGGCTCAGGGCGAGCAGCGTGTCGCGTTCCTCGTCGGTAAGCAGGAACTGCTCGGAGTAGTTGGCGAGTATGCAGATGCCGTCGACCTGCTGGTCGATCATGCAGTCGAGCACGCGGCGCATGCCGTCGAGATCGAGCTCGCCCGAGGAGGTGAACGGCGTGGGGGCGATGGGAAAGACGCCGGCGTAGGCAGCGGTCATGGCGCGTAGCTCCTCGGGTATACGGGCAGGTCGGCAAGCGGAATGACATGCCGATGGCCCAGCCGCGATGGTAGCCGCTGCGGGTGACGAGGTGCAAGCCGAAGCCGGACTTCGCCGCATGCGCCGTATCGGCGGCGCCGGTCCAGCGCGGCGGGACGGGCCTGTCAGCGCCGCGGCGGCTACGGGCGGCGGCCGGAGCCGTCTGTGCCGGGCCGGTGGCAAGTGTCCAACAGAGTTGGTATGCTGAACGCCCGCATCGCAACCGAGCACTGGCACGTGACGTATTTTGAGTGGACCGCTGACGTCGAAGTCGGACATGCGCAGATCGACGAGGAGCACAAGCGGATGTTTGCGCTGGCGGAAGCGGTGGTCGAGCCTTTGTTCTTTTCTGCGGATCAGCAGCCGAAGGAAGCGCCCTTGCAGGCTTTGATCGATTTTACGCGGGTACATTTCGCGCATGAAGAAGAGCTCATGCGTGCATCAGCCTATCCTGAGGCGGAATCCCACGCAAGATATCACGCTTCACTCGTGAAGGAGCTGGAAACCTATTGCGCCAGGGTGCGCGGGCGGTCGAACACCAATCCTGCAGGACTGGTCGCCTATCTGTGGAATTGGCTCGTAGTGCACATCCACTCGGCCGACCGCGAACTCGGCGAGTGGCTGGCGTCGCATTGAGCGTCCGGTTTCGCTGGGCCTAAGCCCGTTCGCGCAAGTTTGCGGACCGATTGCCGTCTGATTCGCGTTGCGCCGAGGCGGCATGCAATTCGCATCGCCGCATCGCTGGTCTTACCAGCTCCCCGGGGTCTGCGGCGTTCGCGGCATATCGGGCGTACTCGGAGCACGGGGTGTCGGCCTGGAAGGAGGCGTACTACCCATGTTCGGTGTACTGCCCATGTTGGGCGTGCTGCCCATGTTGGGCGTGTCACCCATGCCGGGCGTGTCGCCGCCGAAACCGGGCGTATCGCCGAAACCCTCGCTCGCGGTACTAGCCATGAGCCCGGATCATCCCTGCCGCAGCACTCGTGCGGCTGCGTAGCTTATCGTGTGCATGGTGTCCAGCAACTCAAGCTCAGGATCATTTCGGAGTCGGAGCTGCGTACTCCTGGCAAAGCTTGACGGCAAAGCCATCGGCGAGCTTTTTCGCGGCGAGGCCGGTCGCGAAAAATTTTCCCAGGCCGACATCCACCTTGCCTTCGTCATCGGCGTTCGTGTCCGCGCCGAACTGTCCCAGCACCGACAGCGCATCGGAGTGCACGCCCGTGCGGCCGAGCAAAGGCGTGGCGTGCCCGTCCTGGTGCCGCGCAACCGAAGGCACGACGGCGAAATCGCGGTCCTTGTAGCCCACGGTGACGCTTGCACCGTTCTCCGTTGCCGATCCGCTCATGACGAAGCCGAATGTTAGATATTCGGCGAAGATCAGCGACTTGGCGGTCGCTTTGGGAGCTTGCTGTGCCGACCCGGAGGAAGTGGCGGCATTCGATTCGATTGACTGCGAGATGGTCGATGTCGAATCCTTGTTGCGCTCCTGATCCTTGGCGCCTGGGTTGACCTCGTTCGGATTCCGGCTCGGGTTCAGCGCCTTGCAGTCCCCGCTGGCGTTGGCTCCGGTTACCGAGGGCCGATCGCCGAGTTTCGCCGCATACCCCTCGGTGAGCCTTCTCGCTGCCTGGCCGGTCGCAAAGAATTTACCCAGTCCGACCTTGGGCGCTTTCGCATTGGCATTGCTGTCGACCTGGAATTGCCCGAAGACGGACAGGGCATCGGAATATCCGGGGCCTGCCTCTGCATTGATCTGCGCGGAGTTGCCATTGTTTTGCACCACCGCGACCGGCACGATGGCAAAGTCCGAGCCCTTGTATCCGAGCACGAAGTCGGCACCCTGGTCCGCGGCCGAGGCGCCCATGGAAATGCCGGCAGTATTGGATTGCACGAAAATCAGCGGCGCATCGCGGTTGCTGGCGCAGCCCCCGGCAAGCATCGTGATCGCGCATGACGCAGCAAACGCAGTCATCCTGTTCATGGTTTCCCCTTTTCGATTCGTTATGGCCGCACGGCGCAGACGTCCGCCCGGTCGCGCAGCAGTTGGTCTAGTTCCTTCAATTCCTCCCCGGTCTTGATCCAGACCACCAGCTGGCAGCGCCCGCCCGCGAAGGCGGTTACCGTCGCGCTGTGGTATCCCAACGCCAATCCCTCCAGGCTCTTGATGGCACCGATGCTGGTCGAATCCACCACGGTCGCGCCAGCGCCGGGCTTGATTTCCACCGACACGATGCCGAAGTGCTGCTTCACTTCGACATCGTCCTTGCCCGCCGCTTGAATCCGCACCACCGCACAACCTGCGAGCACCAGCGTTGCGTTCGCGGCGCAGCCGATGAGCAGGGTGCGGATCCGGCGCACGGCGTTCACGCGACCAGGCGAATGCCAATCTTGTACGCATCGACAAAACGATCCAGGCCGTGACTGCCGCCGTTGACGAGCCTGCGCGCGCCGGCAAAATCCCAGTCGAGCAGCGCTTCCTTGATCCGCCGCTCCTTGTCTTTCAGGAACGCGGCGAGCAGTCTGGCGGCAATCTCCGGCTCCGATGCCAGTTCGGGTTTGGCGATCAATTGCCCATTCAGCCCGATGCTCTTGCCGTAGGTCGCGTAGTTGGCGCGCCCGGTGAGTTGCACGTAGCCGCGGCCGCGGAATCGCTCGCCGTCGGGCGGGCCGATATTGCCGAGATCCTTGCGCTTGTCGTACAGGTCGAACGCATGCCCGTGCGGATCGGGCGAAGTGTTGTAGCGCGACTGGCCTTCGGCGACGGGTTCGAAACTCTCGGTCTCGGCGCGTATGGTGGACAGCGCCGCCAGGGCCATCAGCCGGTCGCCCAACTTCACGTCACCGAGCGCCTTGAGCACGAACGGCAGATTGCGCTTGATATTGGCGAGCGGCGTGTGCGGGAACATTTGCGACACCGCCGCCGTGCTGAGTTGCTCGAGTACGCTCGCCAGCGGTGGCGCGGCGGTGCCCTGAAGCGCGGCAAGCGTGCGCACGCCGGCAACGCCGTCGGCGAGCAGCCCCTCGCTGCGCTGAAAAGCCATGACCGCCGCCTGCGTGCCCAAGCCGAAAATGCCGTCGACCAAGCCGGGATTGAATCCGTGGTCGAGCAGGGCCTGTTGCAGCGCCTTGATCCGGTCTGCGTGGTCGGCCATGTTCGTCATCCCGAACTGCAGCGGGACTGGTGGAGCAGCGGGTGAGCTGTTGTTGGGGTCGCGGGTCGCCATGACGCCTCTCGATCGTGGTGGAACTCGAAAACTGCGGGAAACCGTTTGGGTCGCGGCGGAAGCGGCGGGCGGGTCCGCCGCAGATCGCGACGTGCAAGGCCATCGTGTCACGTGCCCAGAGAGGGCGTCAATTGGCCGCTTGGTTTAGGCCAATCGGTGGAGTCGGGTCGGCCGCGATGCGATGAAGCTCATGCGCCTGGTGAAGGAATGGCGGCCGGGCGCAGGATAGCCC
>JAKAIH010000255.1 GCA_021825225.1 Pseudomonadota bacterium | reverse complement strand
GCCGGCATGCCGTCGTGGGTGTGCCCGCCGAGGATCGCATCGATGCCGCGCACGCGCGAGGCGAGCTTGAGATCCACATCCATGCCGTTGTGCGACAGCAGCACCACGGCCTGCGCGCCCTTGCCGCGCGCCTCGTCCACAGCCTTCTGCAGCGTTTCTTCCTGGATGCCGAAGGTCCAGTCAGGTACCAGGTAGCGCGGATGGGCGATCGGCGTGTACGGAAACGCCTGGCCGACGATCGCGACCGGCACGCCGTTGACGGGCTTGATCACATAAGGCGGGAACACCGGGTCGCCGAAGTCCGTGGTCTTCACGTTCTGCGCGACAAAATCGATCTTGCCCTTGAAATCGTTCTCGACCACCTGCTGTACGCGTGCGGCGCCCAGCGTGAACTCCCAGTGCCCGGTCATCACGTCCACGCCGAGCAGCTTGCACGCATCGATCATGTCCTGGCCCTGGGTCCACAGCGCGGTGGCCGAGCCCTGCCAGGTGTCGCCGCCGTCGAGCAGCAATGCGCCGGGACGGCTCGCCTTCAGTTGCTTCACCAGTGTGGCGAGGTGGGCGAAGCCGCCGACCCTGCCGTAAGTCCGGGCCGCATGCTCGAAATCGAGATAAGTAAAGGCGTAGGCCTCGGCCGTGCCGGCCTTGATGCCGAAATGCCGCAGCAGTGCCTCGCCCACGAGGTGCGGCGGCTTGCCGGCCATGGCCGCGATGCCGATATTGACGTTCGGCTCGCGGAACCACAGCGGCAGCAGCTGCGCGTGGCAGTCGGTAAAGTGCAGAACATGCACGTTGCCGAAACCCGGCAACTCGTAGAATCGCGACGCGTTCTGCGCCTGCGCGCGGCCGGAGAACTGCGCCAGGGGCAGGCCGCAGGCCGCGGCTGCCCCCAGCACATGCAGGAACTCGCGCCGGTTCACGCCCGGACGCGCATCACTTGTTGACCGGCGAGTTCGGATCGAGCAGCAGCGCCACCAGATCCTTGATCTGCTTTTCGGTCAGCGTTCCGGAATGGCCGAAGCGCGGCATCTTGGAACACAGGTTGTACGCCTTGGCGTTGTAGATCTTGCCGTACACGTATTTCTGCACATCCGGACCATAGCCGCGGATCTTGCCGAAATGAAGCAGGCTGTTGCCGATGTCGCCGAAGGACGTGGTGGCCGGCCCGATCTGGTGGCAGTTGTAGCAGCTGCCGCCGCTGGGTTTGCCGCCGTCCTTCCAGGTCATGCCGCGCCCGTTTTGCGCCAGCTTCTCGCCTGCTTTCCAGTCGCCGAGGAACTTGCCGTCCGCCGGATACTGGATCGTCGCGAGTTGGTCGTGCTGCAGGGTTTCGGCGATTCCCTTGGGTGGCTCGTTGTGGCTGCGGTTGCATATGAGCTGCAATGCATCCTCGTTCAGCCGGTCCATGTGCGCGATGCCTTTGGCGTGGAAATCCCGCTTCATCATGCTGATGGCCTGGGCGCGGTAGTCTTGCGCCTGAGCCGCGAACGCGATGGCAAGGGCGGCGGCGCCGAATATCGATGCTTGGAATGTTTTCATGTTTTTCCCCCGGCTAGCGCTTGATTCCCGGGCCCTTGTACAGGTACCCGTTGGCGTTGACGCCCATATAGGTCAGCAGATCCGCAATGGTTTCGCTTGCGTATCCCGGCTCGGGGAAGCGCTGCTGGCGGAAACAGTCGTTCATGCGCCATTGCAGCGTGTGCATCAGGCCGCCGGTCATGCGATAACCGGGCCAGCCCTGGAAGGCGCGCACCGCATCCACCTTGGAGGCAAGGTTCGGCAGATTCTGCGTGCGTATGCGTTTGTTGTCCTCGCCGTGGCAGGTGGCGCAGGAGAAATCCCAGGGCCCGGCGCGGTAATTGAAAATCTCCTCGCCTAGCTTGTAGGCCGCGCGCTCCTGCGGCAGCTTCTGCGGCACCGCGATTTTCATGTTGCGCGACTGTCCGGCGACATAGGTGACCAGTGCCACCGGATCGGGCAGGTAGGAACCCTTGCTGAATGGCTTCTTGGCGAGATCCGCCTCCTTGAATCCCTGCAGCTTCACCATGCAATACACGATGCGCCGCTCGGCATCCATCATCTGGCCCGTATCGGCAAAATAACGCGGCATCTGGACATAGGCACCTTTGACTACGCCCGGTCCCAGGCCGAGATTGCATTTCTCGAGTGAGACGTGCTTTGGGCCGCGCTTCGTTTTCCACATTTCCGCACCCTTGGCTTCGAACAGCTCGGCGGGGCTGTCCTCCTCCATGATCTCGTGGAATTTCTCGAAATCGGCCGCGACCGGGTCCTTGGCCGCGGCTGCCTTCTTCGCGTGCACTGCCGCTTTCTTGGGTGGGGCTGATTCTTTCTGCGCGGCCTGCGCGGCACAAACCAGCGCGAGGCCGGACAGCGCGACAACCGCTCTCAGCTTGATGCTAGACATGGTTCCCTCCTTCAGTTTTGACCTGACGCGCGGCATGGTGGCCGCGCGCTCGTAACGCTCCCGCTCTAACGGCGGTTATCTGCACTAAAAGTCTGCTGCAAGACGAGGGGGATATTTCCCCTCGTGCTCCCCCAAGTCAGGTTGTAACAAAATGACCTTTGTTACGCGTCCTTAATTGATGGTGGCCTCGTCGCTGCGCTTTTCGCCCTTGTTGTCGTTCCAGGTCACCTGAATTTTCTCGCCCTTTTTCCCGCCCTTGAACGTGAACTCCAGAAACGGGTTCTTCGCAATGGCGGTGCCCCAGTTCGCCGAGAGCACTACCTTGCCTTGCCAGGTTGCGGTGACCTGCTTGATGAAGTGGGCGGGTATGGGTTTGCCGGCGGCATCCTTGCGCTGGCCGGTCTCCATCTCGTGTGCCATCAGTACTTTGACATTTACTTCGCCATTCTTGGCGGTGGCGCGAATACGCATCGGGTCTGGCATGTTGCTCCTCCTGGTTTGGTCCGGGCATCACGCGCTGCGCGCGTCACGTCTCACTGACACTTCGTTTTCAGCAGTCTGCCGGCGGCGTTCAGCCGCCGCATCCGCCGATGGTGACTTTGATTTCTTTCTTGGTGATGTAGTACTTGCCTTGCGCCTTCACCAGAATGCTCACGTCCGTGGTCTGCGCCAGTTTCACGCGCGTGCTCACCGCCGGGTCGGTCCCGGAGGGAATGTCGAAGCTTGCGGCGAGCGCAGTCGGGTTCTTGGCGATCAGGATCGAAATCTGTTCCGTGCCCGGAATCTTGCTTACCGCCGCGATCGGCACCACGGCGCCGTTCTCGGCGATTTCGGGCGCGGTTATCACGATGTCGCCCGAACTGACGGCACTGCCGGCGCCGAGCGCGTCGAGCGCGTCCTTGATGTTCTTTGCCTCGAAGGCCTTCTGGTTCCAGTCGGAGGCGAACGCCGCTTCCGGTTTGAGCATTCCAGTGGCGGCGAGCAGTGCGAACAGGCTCGCGCTACCACCCGCTTTGAGTACGTCTCTGCGTGTCTGATCCACGTTCTCCTCCTTCTGTAAATAGTCTTGTCGGTGAGCTTCTGGGAGCTCGTGGCCGCCATACTAACTGCTATCGGCGCCGATGCCGCTTAGAGACTTTCTATCCGCACATTAACCGATTTATGGGCGCGCGCAAAGTCGGTTCTTCCCCCGTTCTGAGCGCGCCGCCCGGTTGCGGCGGCGCGAGGCGGGTGCTCACGGTCTCAGGTAGACGTAACCTTCGCGGTACTGCAGTTTGGCGATTTCGCCCACACCCGAAGGAACGAAGCTCGCCTCCGGGATGAATTGGTCTTTGCTGAGCTTGCGGCTCTTGAGCGTGATTTCGCACACGTCGAAGGTGACGCCTTTGGCCGCGAGCGCCTCCACCGGAATTTCGTAAGGATTGCCGTTCTTGTCCTTGGCGCCGTCCATGAGGAAGTCCACGCCCTTCGCGTGACTCACGACCACGATCCTGGCGGTCGGGTCCACGCTCAGTTCGTTGCCGACGTTGCGCAGTACATCCATGGCGCGGTTGGAGTCGTTGATGTGATAGACAACCTTCGTTGGCCCAAAGCCGCGCATCGAGGCGCAGCCGCTCAAGCCGATGGCGGCGAGCGCCGCAAGAATCAAGATGCCGCGCTGGAATAGGTTTGCCATGCGTGTCTCCTCCCGTTATTGGAAATGAACCGTTCCATTCCTGTCGTTGTCTGGTTTGTTTTTTGTGGGACCGTGCTGCCGCCATTGACAACGGGCCGGCGGAAGGGGCATGTGCCGCCTCCGGGGCGGTCGCCAGCATAACCCGGTTCCGGGTCGGGCATCAACCGCGCGACGCCGCCCGACCGAGCGCCGGTGCGGGAGTCGCCGCAGACATCGGCCAGGAGCGCGCGTCGCGTGTGGCAGGCGCAATCCTTTTGGGCTAGTATCTGCGGCGTTGTGGAGCCGCCTTTGAAGAAGACCATCTTTTCCTCGCCGCAGGACGCGGAAGCCGCGTTCTACGATGCGCTTCAGCGCGCCGACCTCGACGCCATGATGCAGGTGTGGTCGGACGACGAGGAGGTGAGCTGCATCCATCCCGGCGGCGCGCGCATCAGCGGCTATGAGCGGGTGCGCGAAAACTGGTCGCAGATATTCAAGTCCGGCCAGCGCCTGCAGCTGCAGCTGTCCGATCAGGTCGTCGTCTCCGGCATGATGCTGTCGCTGCACAGCCTGCACGAAAACATCCTGATACTGGGCGGACCGGGCGCAGGCTCGCGCAGCACCGTGGTCACGACCAACGTGTATCTGCGCTCGGCCGGCGGCTGGCGCATGGTGCTGCACCATGGCTCGCACGCGCCCGCGCCGGTGGTGCGCCGCGACGCACCGCTCGAAGCGCCCAAGATATTGCATTGAACTCCGTTCCCCGGCCTTACCGGGCGCCGCGCTGGCTGCGTGGCGGCCATGCGCAGACCAGCTATCCGGC
>JAKAIH010000254.1 GCA_021825225.1 Pseudomonadota bacterium | reverse complement strand
GCAGCTATCTCGAAGGCCGCATTCCGCGCGGCGAACCGGGGACAGCGGACGAAGTGGCGCGGCTGGTGGCGGCGCTATACCGCGAGGACCTGCGCTTTCTCTCCGGGGAGACGATTTACATCGACGGGGCGCAAGGCATCGCGCACTGACCGAATCAGAAGGAACGCGAATGAACAGCCTTGAACGCCTCGATGCCTGGCTCACCCTGCCCGAAGAAGAACGCATGCTGCTCGCGAGCGTGCAGGCGCTCGCGCGCGACCAGTTCGCGCCGCGCGCCGAACACTACGATCGCAGCGCCGAATTTCCCTGGGACAACGTGCGCGCGATCAACGCGCTCGGCCTGAACGCGATGTTCGTGCCCGAGGCCTACGGCGGTGCGCCCATGTCCTACAGTGCCTACCTTGCCTGCGTGCGCGAAATCAGCAAAGCCTGCGCCGCCACCGGCATCATCTGGGCGACCAATTTTCACGGCATCAAGCCGGTAATCACATTCGGCAGCGAGGAACAGAAGGCGCGCCTGCTGCCGCGCGTAGCCGAAGGCGGCATCGTGTCTCTGGTGATCACCGAGGCTTCGGCCGGCAGCGACGCCACCGGCATGAAGACACGCTTCGAGCCGCGGGGCGAGGACATCGTGGTCAACGGCAGCAAGATTTTCATCACCAGCGGCGACGCGGCCGATCTGCTGCTGGTATTCGGCAAATGGAGCGAAATCGCCGATGCGAAAGGCGCAATCTCCGCGCTGGTGGTGGAGAAGGGCACGCCGGGCCTTTCCGTGCTGCGCACCGAGGACAAGCTCGGATTGCGCGCTTCGAGCACCGCCGCACTCTCCTTCGACAACTGTCGTGTGCCGCGTGCCAACCTGCTCGGCGCGCCCGGCGACGGCCTCAAGATCCTGCTCGCCTCGCTCAACAAGTCGCGCCCGAGCGTGGCCGCGCATGCGCTCGGCATCGCGCGCGCCGCGTTCGAGGACGCGATCGCCTATATCAACGAGCGGCGCCAGTCGGGGCGGCGCATCATCGAGTTTCAGGGCATACAGTTCCTGCTCGCCGACCTCGCTTCCGAACTGGCGCTGTGCGAACGCTGGCTGTGGCACGTGGGCGCGCTCGTCGACGCGGGCGAGGAGGACATCGGCATCGAGGCGTCGATGCTGAAGCTGCGCGCGAGCGACCTCGCGATGCGCATGGCCACCGAGGCGGTGCAGCTCTACGGCGGCTACGGCTATTGCAAGGACTATCGCGTCGAGCGCCTGATGCGCGACGCCAAGATTACCCAGATCTGGGAAGGCACCAACCAGATCCACCGCCAGCTGATCGGGCGCAGTTTTATTGATAAAGGCTCTGGAAAGTGAGCCAGCCGCTCGCAGGCGTATGCGTGCTCGACTTCAGCACGCTGCTGCCGGGACCGCTGGCGACGCTGCTGCTGGCCGAGGCCGGGGCGGAAGTCATCAAGATCGAACGCCCGGGCTCAGGCGACGAAATGCGCAGCTACGAGCCGAAGTTCGGGCCGGCCAGCGTGAACTTCGCGCTGTTGAACCGCGGCAAGCGTTCGATCGCGATCGATCTCAAGGCGCCGGACGCGGTGGCGCGGTTGCGGCCGCTGATCGCGCGCGCCGATGTGGTGGTCGAGCAATTCCGCCCCGGGGTGATGGAGCGGCTGGGCCTGGGCTACGAAGCGCTGGCCGCGATCAATCCGCGCATCGTGTACTGCGCCATCACCGGCTATGGCCAGAGCGGGCCCAAGGCGCAGCTGGCTGCGCACGATCTCAACTATCAGGCCGAAGCGGGTCTGCTCGGGCTCGCGGCAGGCGCCGACGGCGCGCCGGTCGTGCCGTCCGCGCTGATCGCAGACATCGCCGGCGGCACTTATCCGGCGATGATCAATATCCTGCTCGCGCTGCGCGAGCGCGACGCCACCGGACGCGGGCGCAAGCTCGATATCGCGATGGCGGACAATCTGTTCACCTTCATGTACTGGGCGCTGGGCAATGGCCTGGCCGCGGGCCATTGGCCGCGCCCCGGCGGCGAGCTGGTCACGGGCGGTTCGCCGCGCTACCAGATCTACCGCACCCAGGACGGCCGGTTCCTTGCCGCAGCGCCGCTGGAGCAGAAGTTCTGGGACAACTTCTGCGACGCGATCGGGCTCGCGCCGGAGTGGCGCGACGATGCGCGCGACCCGCTCGCCACGCGTGCCGCAGTCGCCTCCTGCATCGCTTCGCGCAGCGCCGCGGCATGGCGCGAGGCGCTTGCGGACAAAGACGTCTGCTGCGCCGTCGTTGCCAGCGTCGAGGAAGCGCTGGCGGATGCGCATTTCCGCGCGCGCGGGCTGTTCGCGCAGCAACTCGCCACCGCCGCGCGCACGATTACCGCGCTTCCGGTTCCGGTCGATCGCGCGTTCCGCCGCGACGCGGCGCTCGGCTATCCGGCGCTGGGCGCGGACAACGCGCTGCTCGGAGGCTGAAGCGTACGCGCGCCGTCTGGGTCGGGGAACCCGGCGCGCCGGAGTTTGGTGCCAATTAGGAGAGGAACATGAACGAAACCCGCACTCTGGCCGAATTCGTCGCGCGCCTGCGCTACGAGGATCTGCCGCAAGCCGTGATCGATCAGGCCTGCCGCATCGTGATCGACACCCTGGGCTGTGCCCTCAGCGCCTGGACCGAAGACCCGGGAAAATCCCGCATTGCGCTCGAGATCGCGAAGCTCTACGGCGCCGAGCGGGGCGCTTCGGTGATCGGCGTCGCCAGCGTGAAGGCGCAGCCCGCGTTCGCAGCTTTGGCGAACGGGATCCTCGCCAACGCGGCGGACAACGACGACACGCACAAGCGCGCGCTGCTGCATACCGGCTCGGTGGTGGTGCCGCCGGCACTGGCGCTGGCCGAGACGCGAGGCTTGTCCGGGCGCGAGCTGATTCTGGCCCTGGTCGCAGGCTATGAAGTCGCAGTGCGCGTGGGCATGGCGGTGATGCCCACGCATTACCGCTACTGGCATTCCACTGCGACCAACGGCACTTTCGGCGCCGCGGCCTGCGCGGCGAAGGCGCTCGGCCTGGACGCCGACGGCGTGCAGCGCGCGCTCGGCCTCGCCGGCACGCAGGCGGCCGGGCTCAATACCTTCTTCGAATCCGGCGACATGACCAAGAGCATCCATCCGGGCAAGGCGGCGTTCAATGGTGTTCTGTCGGCGCAGCTGGCGCAGTTGGGCGCGACCAGTCCACCCACCATGCTCGAGCACCCCAAGGGCTATCTCGCCGCCTATTCGCTCGAGCCGAAGCCGCAAATGCTCACCGCGGGCCTGGGCACGACTTGGGAAATCCTGCAAAACGGCTTCAAGTATTTCCCCTCGATACTCGCGAGCCACTCGCCGATCCAGGCCACGCTCACGCTCGTTGGCAAGCATGCGATCGATCCGGCGCAGATCGCGCGCATCACCAACGAAACCTACAACACGGTGAAGTCGCACTTCTCCAACAAGGACGTGTCCACGGTGATGGCGGCGCGCGTATCCGTGCCTTACTGCATCGCGATAGCGGCCATCGACGGCAAACTGGGCCAGGCGCAGTTCGCGCCGGCGCGCATCAACGATCCGCTGCTGCGGCAAGTACTCGCCAATACCGAGGTCATCGCCGACGCCGAACTCAACCAGCTCTATCCGGATAAATTCCCGGCGCGCGTGACCATCCACTTGAAGAATGGCGCGTCGTTCCAGGAAACCGTGCTGTTTCCCAAGGGCGATCCGCAGGACCCTTTGAGCGCGGCGGAAATCGAGGCGAAATTCCGTGACAACACCCATGGGCAACTCGGTGCGGCGCGCGCCGGCGAATTGCTGCAGGCGGTCTATGCCCTGCCGGAGGCGCGCACCGTGGAGCGTCTGAGCGCCTTGCTGCACGCCTGATCGGGTTTGATTCGGAGGGACTGACATGTGCGACAGTGACCGAAGCAAAGCCGGCGCCGGCTGGCGCGGCTGGATGGATCTGCCCGAGCCGCGGCCCTGCCAACCGGCCGGGGACTGGCTCGACCTGACCTGGCCGCTGTCGCCGACGGTGCCGCGCATCGCGTCGTTCCCGCCACCGCGCATCGAGCGTATCGCGTCGATTCCGGACAGGCCGCTGAATATCACCGAGCTGCAGATGGTCGTGCACACCGGCACGCACGTGGATTCGCCGCGCCACTTCTACAACGACGGCCCTGCGTTCCAGGACATACCGCTGGCGCGCCTGATGGGGCAGGGCGTGGTGTGGCGCATGGAGGTGCCGCTCTACGGGATGATCGAGCCCGCGGATCTCGAACGCATGCGGCCCGCGCTCGAACCCGGCGACATGCTCGCGCTCGATACCGGGGTGGCCGAACGCGTGGGCACGCCGGACTACGACCGCCACGCCTCGCTTTCGGTCGCGGCGGCGCAATGGCTGGTCGAGCGCAAAGTCAAACTGGTCGCGGTCGACACGCCCACGCCCGACATTGCGATCGACAAACGGCCCGAGGGCTTCATCTGGCCGGTGCACCGCGTCCTGCTCGCCGACGGCGTGCTGATCGCGGAGCAGGTCACCAACCTGCGCCCGCTCGCGGGCAAGCGCGCGGAGTTCATGTTTTTCCCGCTCAACATTGCCGATTGCGACGGCGCGCCGGCGCGGGTGCTGGCGCGAGCGCTCGCGGATTGAGTTCTGCGGCTGCGTGCGGAACGCTGCCGACCCGGAGCAGATATCCGGGCGTAGACTGGGCATCAAGCGGAATCGGCTGGATTGCGCGTCTGCCGGCTCCGGCTCTTACGCTTTGCGCGATAAACATAAGGAGCGAGCGATATGACCGCCTATTTCATCGTGCGTGCCCAGATCGTGGATGTGGCCGCAAAGGACGACTTCGACCGCTGGTACCAGAAAGAGCATCTGCCGGATGCGGCGAAAGGATTCAAT
>JAKAIH010000253.1 GCA_021825225.1 Pseudomonadota bacterium | reverse complement strand
GCTCACGCTGCAAACGCTGCGCGCCGGCTTGCGTGCACGCCTGCTGGCCTCGCCGATCATGGATGCGGCGGGTTTCACTGCGGACCTCGAGGCCGCCTATCGCCAGATGTGGCGCGCCTGGTGCGGCGAGGCCGCGCGCCCCGCCTGAAAGGCACGCCTGAAATTCAGGGCAGCGATTTCAGGTAAAGCTCGCGCGCCAGCTCCACCAGTTCGTGCCCGCCCGAGCCATGGCGCCCGTATAGCAGTTCGCACATCGGCCGCAGGCGATTGCGCTTGGATACGCTGTCCGCGGCCTCGCCCCGCACGCGCACCTCGGTCGTCACCTGGTCTATCTGCCGGAAGTCGAACTGCGCCGAGAAGCGCAGCAACAGGTCCCAGTCCTCGGCACAAGGCAGGGTTTCATCGAAGTGTCCGCACGCAGCGAAGCATTCCCTGCGCACCGCCCAGTTGTCTATGGGCATGCAATTGCGCACCAGCAGCAGCGCGCGCGCATAGCGGAACCACGGGGACGCGGGGCCGCGCCTGAGGACGGTGCGCTCGCCGGCTGCGAGCTGCTCCCATACGGCCTCGGCACGGGTGTAGCCGATGGCCGCCCCGGAGCCGCGCAAGCCCGCGACCAGTGCCTCCAGGTGATCCGGCTTGTACAGATCGTCGTCGTCGAGGAAGGCGATGATGTCGCCCCGCGCCGCGTCGACGCCGCGGTTGCGCGCGCTCGCCTGGCCCCTGGATTGCGGCGAGCGGATCGGACTGATGCGCGCCGCTGCGCCGGCAGGCAGCGACTTCAGCACGGCCGCGATATCCTCGCCGCCGTCGTTGACCACGATGGCTTCCCAGTTGCCGTAGGTCTGCGCGCATAGCGATTCCAGCGCATCGCGCAGCAAGGGCAGACGGTCGCGGGTGGGGACCACGACTGTGACCAGCGGCGCCGCATGCAGAGGCGGCAGCGGCACCTTCGACGTGGCGTCGGCATAGTGCTCGTCCTGCAGAATCCGCAGCAACACTTCCAGCAGCGTCTGCTCCAGACCGGGGATGTCCGGGTCGAGCTCTCTCGCGGCGACAAAGCTCCCCACCGACTCGCGCAACTTGTCCTGGTACGCGAGGGAAAGCGCAACATTGAAATGGGCCTCGCGCATGCCCGGACGCAGCCTCGCCGCATTGCGGAAGGCGTGCTCCGCCTCGGCATGCCGCTCGAGCATGCCCTGCGCCTGTCCCAGAGTGAACCATGCTTCGACATTGTCGGGGCTGCGCGTGAGCACGAGCTCGAGCTCGCGCAACGCCGCGGCGGCTTCGCCCGAGCGGATCAGCGCATGCGCGCGATCCAGCAGTTCCAGCGGCGTGGCGCTCATGGCGCCGGATGAGGGGAAGCGGGCACGGGAAACGCAATATCGGGCTTCGCGGCGCCGTCAGCACCCGGACAGAAAGGCTTCCAGCACCTCGCGCGCAAGCACCACATCGCATTCGGCCAGCGCCGCATGCGAAGCATAATCCGGCTCCGCGCAAAGGTAAGTGAAATCGTGCCCGAGCGGCGCCGACACGTAATAGTGCTGCGTCTGATACAGGCCGCGCGCCGCGATGACTCCGACCCGCGCATGGGCGGGCGCCATGAGCAAATTGACCAGCGCCGCGCTTTCCACTCCCAGAATGAATTCCGCGTTCTGAAACAGCGCCAACTGCGCGGCGACGCTCATGCCCTGCACATCCACCGCGACGAAACCGTGCCGCTCCAGCAGCGGCAGCAGTTCGGCTTCGTTGGCCAGCCGGCGTGTCGCCGCGCCCCGCCGCGACAGATAGATGCGCCGCGGCGCGTCGCTTGCGGGCGCGATGCGGCGCGCGAGTTCGCGCCGCAGATGCTGGATCGCCACGGGCGAGATGAATTGACCGACCGACACCATGGACGCCGCGTGCAGCTCGCTGCATTCGAGCATCGCGTCGGCCGGAACCTCGATGCGCCGCTCGGCGCCATAGCCGAGCAATTGCAGCAGCTCGGCCTGCCAGCGGTTGAGCGATGCCTGCACGATCAGCGGCAGTTCGCGCAGCAGCGGCTGCTGCTCGATCGCCCACAGCCGCGCCAGCGATTCGAACACCCAATGGTAATGGCTGCTTCCGGCGCCGAGCCAGATACAGGGCCGGTCCAGGCTCAGGCAGCGCCGTGGCAGGGCCAGCAGCAGGCGGCCGTCGTCGGCACAGTGCCGGATCGCGCCGTCGTCGCGCAGCGCGTATTGCTGCGGAAAGCGCACGAATCCGTCGAGGAACAGCTGGCCGTCGGAAGAAAGCAGCAGCAGGTCCTGCGGCACGACCCGCACCTGCTTGAGCTGTGCCAGAAAGATTTCCAGCGCAAATGGCTTGGGCAGGATGAAATGCCGCAATTCCTCTTCGGGCAGCGCCTTGAGCTGCGCCATGCGCAGCCATTGCGGCCGCGCCAGCCGGGTATAAGGGCTGCCTGTGGCGGCACACCACTGCTCGATGCGGCCGATCCGCGCCGGCGCGGCGCGCAGCGCGCGTGCACCTTCCGGCACCGGCTGCGTACGCAGCGCCTGATCGAGGTAAGCCATTGCCGCGCCCTCGTGGCAAAGCTCGAAACTCGCCTTGGCGGCAAAGTAGGCGGCATCGCCGTGCTCCGGCCGCAATTTCAAGGCTGCGGCAAAGCTTTGCAGCGCCCCGCCCGCATCCGCCAGCGCAAACAGCGCCCGTCCGAGCAGATAATGCGCCTCGGCATGCTCGGGCTGCAGTTGCGCCGCCGCGCGCAGCCACTTGGCGGCGATCGCGGGTTCGTCCTCGTCCAGGCGCAGGCGTCCGAGATAGAAATTGGCCTCGGCCGAATTCGGGTCCAGCTGCAGCGCGATCTCCAGGTGGGCCGCTGCCGGATGCGGCAATCCCTGGTCCAACAACACCAGGGCGTAGTTGAAATGCGCGGCGGCAAACTCCGGATCCAGCGCGATCGCCCAGGCGATATGCCGCGCCGCCTGATCGAGTTCGCCCAGTGCGCGGAAGGCGAGGCCGCAATTGGTGTAAATCGCCGCGGTCTTGGCGCCGCCCGCGATCGCCATCTGGATCAGGGTCACCGCCTCGCGGTGGCGGCCGCGCTGATGCGCGATGACGCCGGACAAATGCAGCACCGCCTGGTGGCCGGGCACATCGCGCAGCAGTTCACGGTACAAGGCTTCGGCGGCGTCCAGCTTGCCCTGGTTATGCAAACGGATAGCGCGTTCCAGCTTTTGCTCGTTGCTTTCCGGGTCCATCGAGGGCGGCCAATGTCCAAAACTACGGACTGGAATTATAGCAACGTCCCCGCTGCGGGAATGTGCGCGCCCGGAAGTTCATTGCACGGGGATATCTTCCCGCATACTCCCCCATGTCCGCCGCTGCAAAATTCAGTTTGCAGCGGGTTCCGAACGTTCCGCTCCGGACCGGCGCGCGGGCCGAATGCGGGCCTGCTATCGGTCGAAGCGCCTGTTGCGCAGGAGCACGTCGCCCTGATACCGGTGGATCTCCCCCTGGTATCGATGCACCAGCTCGAAATCGGGCAGCATCCCGAGCAGCTGGGCAAGATTCGCCTGGCCTTCGTAGAGCTCCCGGTTGCTGTACTCGGTGTAGAAATAGCGCGTCCGGTTCAGCGTCTCGCGCCCGCCCTCGACGAGGTCCTCCTCGGCTCCCTGCACGTCTGCCCAGATGAAGTCCACCTCCCCAATGTCCTGCGCTTTCGCCCAGCTGTCCAGGCGCGTGAGCGCAACCTCTGTTTTCTGCCCGAAGCGGCACCAGGGATGAATGTCCAGATGCTGCTTCGGCTTCCTGATCGACCCCGAGAAATCCCATCCCTCCGGCAGGCGCGCGGCCCATTCGGCGCTGGGGGCGCCATCGCTGGGATAGAACGCGGCAACGCCATCCACTGCGCCTATCGCAGTCGCAAACAGGCGTGCGCGCGCGTCCCGCACCGTGGCCTCGAAGCGTCGGCGCGCGCGCGCATCGGGCTCGAAGGCGAAAACGCGTGCACGCGCGAACAGGCGGAGGAACATCAGCGTATGCGTTCCGTCATTGCAGCCTATGTCCAGAATGACCGGGTCGGGTTTTCCGAGCAGCCGCCGCAATTCTTCCGGTTCGAGCACGCCCGGCGTAACCGGCGGCTCCGGCTTGAACCGCCCCAGAACCCGCCGCAGTATCGAGGCCGCACCGAAGCGCCCTGGTCCGCTGCCGCGGATCATTGCCGGCGCCGTTTGAGCGAAGGTAAAGCGCCGCGCCAGCCGCGCTTCGGCGCCGCGCCGGGCTGCCGCTCGATGAATTCGCGCCACAAGGCATCGGCGCGATCCTGCGCGTACTCGACCAGCCTTTGCTTCAGCCGCGCATGTTCCTCGGGCACGCAAAAAATGACGTCGTCGACAATTTGAACGAAGCGGCGGCCGCGCGCAGCGGACAAGGCATTAACGATATCCGCGATATTGGGCCAGGCCGAAGCCTGGTAGGGCCGGGGCGGCGCGCACAGAAACAGGCGCGCGTCGTCGATCAGAATGATGTCTGCCCTGCGCTCGGCCAGGCACGCCAATTCCTGCAGCAGCGGACATTCGTCGCCGGCACCGGCCGTGCCCGCACCCGACCAGTGCCCGTCCAGCCAGAACAGGGCATTGTGCTGGCCCAGTTCGGCGACGACCCTGGGCAGGATCTCGCGCGAATCGCCAAGCAGCGGCCTGACGCCGCGCAGCCCGCGCAATCCCTCTTCGTGCAGCGCGTACAGGGCCTCGGATTTCTCGATGGTGTACACGGCATCGAAGTGCTGCGACGCCCACAGCGTGGTCCGGCCTTGAAAGGTCCCGGTTTCAACGAACACGGCGGCATTGCCCAGCCGCGCGAGCTCCAGCGTTATCTCACCCGGAAGTCCTGCCGTCACGAGTCCCATCGGTGGATTTTAGCCGGTGCCGGCGAT
>JAKAIH010000252.1 GCA_021825225.1 Pseudomonadota bacterium | reverse complement strand
CTCCCGCGAAGCTTTGTCCACGATTGTCCGAACACCATTATTGTTCGCCTGTTTTTCGAATCGTGCAATCGGCCGAACGGTCCGGGGCGAAAGGCAGGGGCGAAAAAAAGCCCGGCGTCTTGTGAACGTCGGGCTTCTGGGAATGGCGCCGGGTAGACGCCGAAATTCTCAGGCTGCGGCCAATAGCTCGCGTAAGACGTAGGGCATGATGCCGCCGTGGCGGTAGTAATCGACTTCGATGCTGGTGTCGATGCGTAGCAGCACCGGCACTTCGCGCCGGCTGCCGTCCTTGCCCTTGATCACCAGGGTCACGTCCTGTTGCGGCTTGATGGCGCCGTCGATGCCGAGGATGTCGAACTCCTCGTCGCCCTTGATGCCGAGCGAGGCCACGGTATCGTTGCCCTTGAACTGGCAGGGCAGTACGCCCATGCCGACCAGGTTGGAGCGGTGGATGCGCTCGAAGCTCTTCGCGATCACCGCCTTCACGCCGAGCAGCTGCGTGCCCTTGGCGGCCCAGTCGCGGCTGGAGCCGGTGCCGTATTCCTCGCCGCCGAACACCACGGTCGGCGTGCCCTGCGCGATGTATTTCATGGCTGCGTCGTAGATCGGCAGCGCCTCGCCCGAAGGCTGCATCACGGTGACGCCGCCTTCGACGCGCCCGCCGTCGGCCTTGAGCGGAACCATCAGGTTCTTGATGCGCACATTGGCGAACGTGCCGCGCATCATGACTTCATGGTTGCCGCGGCGCGCGCCGTAGCTGTTGAAATCCATCACCGGCACGTCGTGCTCGAGCAGGTACACGCCTGCGGGCGAAGTCGGTTTGATCGAACCGGCGGGGCTGATGTGGTCGGTGGTGACCGAGTCGCCGAAGATGCCTAGGGCGCGCGCGCCCGTGATATTGCCGACCGCGCCCGGCTGCATGCCGAAGCCTTCGAAGAACGGCGGCTCGGCGATATAGCTGGACTTGGGCCAGTCATACACTTGGCCGGAAGCCGAGCTGATGTTCTGCCACAGCGGGTTGTCCTTGCCCGGGTTCGTGTACAGGCGCTGGAACGTCTGGGGATTCATCGCGTACTTCATGCAGGCTTCGACCTCTTCGCCGGTCGGCCAGACGTCGCCGATCCACACATCCTTGCCGTCCTTGCCCTTGCCCAGCGGCTCCGTCATCAGGTCGCGCAGCATGGTGCCGGCGATGGCATAGGCCACGACCAGCGGCGGCGAGGCGAGGAAGTTGGCGCGCAGATTCGGGTGGATGCGGGCTTCGAAATTGCGGTTGCCCGACAGCACGGCCGCGCACACGAGGTCATTTTGCACGATCGCCTCTTCGATCGGCTCGGCCAGCGGGCCGGCGTTGCCGATGCAGGTGGTGCAGCCATAGGCCGCGACGGCGAAGCCCAGTTTCTCCAGATAGGGCAGCAGGCCCGCCTTGGTGAGATATTCGGTGACCACACGCGATCCGGGCGCGAGCGAAGTCTTGATGTGCGGCTTCACCGTGAGGCCGCGCTCGACCGCCTTCTTCGCGAGCAGGCCCGCGGCGAGCAGCACGCTGGGGTTGGAGGTATTGGTGCAGGAAGTGATGGCGGCAATCAGCACGTCGCCCGAGCCGACCTCCACGCCGCTGCGCGCCTTGAAGCGCTTGGCCAGGTCTTCGGGTTTCTTGGCGAAACCGTTGTCGGCCACGGGCAAAGCGTAGAGCTCGGCGAATTTGGATTTCACCTTGCCGATTTCGATGCGGTCCTGCGGGCGCTTGGGACCGGCGAGCGAGGGCGCCACGCTGCCGAGGTCGAGCTCGAGTACCTGGCTGTAATCGATGCTGCCCGCCTTGGGAATGCCGTACAGGCCCTGCGCCTTGAAATAGGCCTTGAACGCGTCGATTTCCTCAGGCGTGCGGCCGCTGCCTTCGAAATAGGCGATGGTCTTGTCGTCGACCGGGAAGAAGCCCATGGTCGCGCCGTATTCCGGCGCCATATTGGCGATGGTCGCGCGGTCGGGCAGGGCGAGGCTGGCGGTGCCTTCGCCGAAGAATTCGACGAACTTGCCGACGACCTTGGCCTTCCTCAGCATTTCGGTCACGGTAAGCACCAGGTCGGTGGCGGTGACGCCGCCGCGCAGCCGGCCCTTGAGGTTCACGCCGACCACGTCCGGTGTGAGGAAGTACACCGGCTGGCCGAGCATGCCGGCCTCGGCTTCGATGCCGCCCACGCCCCAGCCGACCACGCCGATGCCGTTGATCATGGTGGTATGGCTGTCGGTGCCGACCAGGGTGTCCGGATAGTAGATGCCGTCTTTCTTGTGCACGCCGCGCGCGAGGTACTCCAGGTTGACCTGGTGCACGATGCCGACGCCGGGAGGCACGACCTTGAACGTGTCGAACGCTTGCATGCCCCATTTCATGAACTGGTAGCGCTCCTGATTGCGCTGGAATTCCAGCTTCATGTTCAGGTCGAGCGCGTTCTTGCTGCCGTAGTTGTCGATCTGCACCGAGTGGTCCACCACCAGGTCCACCGGCACCAGCGGCTCGATCACTTTCGGATTCTTGCCCATCTTGTGCGCGACGCCGCGCATCGCCGCGAGGTCGGCCAGCAGCGGCACGCCGGTGAAGTCTTGCAGCACAATGCGCGCAAGCACGAATGCGATCTCGTCGGTGCGCGCGGCGTTGGGCTTCCACGCCGCAAGCTGGCGCAGGTGCGCTTCGGTCACTTTCTTGCCGTCGCAGTTCCTGAGCACCGACTCGAGCACGATGCGGATCGACACGGGCAGGCGCGAGATCTTGCCCAGGCCGGCTTTTTCCAGGGCGGGCAGGGAATAGAATTTGCCGGTCTTGCCGGAGGCGAGTTTGAATTCTTGCAGCGTGTTATGCAGATTGTGTGGCATTGCCTTCTCCAAAAAACTGATTATACGTGGCGTGGCGACCCGAATTGCGCCTCCGGTTGTTACGGTGTTGCGATGCTTTGCGCGGCCGGCGTCCCGTCCGCGCGGATCGTCGATTGTGCGCGGATGAAAAGCACATCCGCACGCAATCGGCGATCTTGTATAAAACCCTCAAGTCCTGCCTGGTGTTAACCATAACCGTGTTTTCTGTATGGATATGTCTTTCATTCGTACAGAAAACACGGTTGGCGCGCGGAGCGCGCAATGGTCGCTCTCGGCATGCGACGGAATTTAGGACGTCGAATACTAAGCTGATTCACCTTTGCGCCGATCGCAGCAAAAAATCAGATCACGAACAGGTCGACGAACTCGTTGACCGGGGTCGCTTCCAGCCGCTTTGCATCCTGGCACAGCGCCAGGATCGCGCCGCGCTGCTTTTCCGGGAAGCGCCGCGCCAGGTTGGTCTTGAATTTCTCCACCAGCAGCGGGATGCCTTCCTTGCGCCGGCGGCGATGCCCGATCGGATATTCTACGACGACTTCGCCGGTCTTTTTGCCGTCCTTGAACTCCACCGTAATCGCATTGGCGATGGAGCGTTTTTCCGGGTCGTGATAGTCGCGGCTGAATCCCTTGTCCTCGACGCACACCATTTTTTCGCGCAGGGCGTCGATGCGCGGGTCGGCCGCGACCGCATCCTCGTAATCGCCTGCGGTGAGGCGGCCGAAAATCAGCGGCACCGCTACCATGTACTGGATACAGTGGTCGCGGTCGGCCGGATTGCTCAAGGGCCCCTTCTTGTCGATGATGCGGATCGCAGACAGATGCGTGCGGATGGTGATTTTCTTGATGTCGGCGATGCGATCCCTGACCTGCGGGTGCAGCGCCATCGCGCACTCGGCTGCCGTTTGAGCATGGAACTCGGCGGGGAAGGAAATTTTGAACAGCACGTGCTCCATCACGTAGGAGCCGTAAGGGCGCTGGAACGTGAATTCCTTGCCCTTGAACAGCACGTCGTAGAAACCCCAGGTCGGCGCGGTCAGCACCGAGGGGTAGCCCATTTCGCCCTTCGCCGCCATCAAAGCGAGGCGCACGCCGCGGCTGGTTGCGTCGCCCGCGGCCCAGGACTTGCGCGAGCCGGTGTTGGGCGCGTGGCGATAGGTGCGCAGCGACTGGCCGTCGACCCAGGCGAGCGACAGCGCGTTGATCGTCTCCTCGCGCGTGAGCCCGAGCATGTTCGCCACGACCGCGGTGGTGGCGACCTTGACCAGCACCACGTGATCCAGCCCCACCTTGTTGAACGAGTTCTCCAGTGCGATGCAGCCCTGGATTTCGTGCGCCTTGATCATGCCGGTGAGCACTTCGCGCATCGCCAGCGGCGCCTTGCCTGCGGCTACGGCCTGGCGCGACAGCCAATCGGCGGCTGCGAGTATGCCGCCCAGATTGTCTGAAGGATGGCCCCACTCGGCCGCGAGCCAGGTGTCGTTGAAGTCGAGCCAGCGGATCATCGCGCCGATGTTGAACGCCGCCTGTACCGGGTCGAGCTGGAATTGCGTGCCCGGAACCTTGGCGCCGTTGGGCACGACCGTGCCCGGCACGATCGGTCCCATGAGCTTGGTGCAGGCCGGGTATTCCAGCGCCTCCAGGCCGCAGCCCAGCGTGTCCATCAGGCACAGGCGCGCGGTATCGTAGGCTTCGGCGCTCTTGATCTTGTACTTGGAGACGTAATCGGCGATATCCAGCAGGACCTGGTCCGGCTGCGGGCGCACGTTGGAAATGTGGGACGACATGCTGTTCCTTTGGGAGCTGAAAATTCGGTAGGTGGCTTGAATTATACGCGGCGACTTAAAACGCACCTGCGCTTGTTGCAGCGTTGTGATGCTTTGCGCGGCCGGCGTCCCGTCCGCGCGGATCGTCGATGGTGCACGGATGAAAAGCGCATCCGCGCACCATCGACGATCTTGGATAAGACCCACCCCAAGCCGCCTTTGCTTTTACCCGTAACCGCGTTTTCTGCACGGATACGCTTTTCATCCGTGCAGAAGACG
>JAKAIH010000251.1 GCA_021825225.1 Pseudomonadota bacterium | reverse complement strand
CGCGAGGCGGCACGGTGCGTCTCGGCAAGCAGTCGCGGGAGCTGTTCGAGCTTCGCAGCCGGCAGGGCGCGGGTGAATTCCGTCGCGTGCTGCGTGACAATTTCGCGGAAAATGCCGACAGCGTCGAATTCCGGGTGGCGCGCAGTGCTTGCCGCGCGTTGTTTCTTCATGATCTCAAAATAGAAATTCCTTACGACGTTCGGGTTGAGCGATATGCCCTGATAGGACAGAAGGTTGCTGACGACGCGATACACATCGTCGTGCCATTCGTCCGTCCGGATATCCGAAAGCGTGCCGTTGATATCAAAGATAATGCCATTGACGATCATCTTCTCCCCCGCAGACATTCTTTTGCCTCGTTGATCAACCTACGTCGGTACGCCGGTTCGATCCAGCCGTTTCGCGCAATGCGCAACAGCGTAATTCCCATGTAGAACGGCGTCCTGCCGGTGATCGAGTGAAAGGCGCTGTCGCGGTTCGGGAAGTGGCAGGCATATTCCCACAGGAAATGGCCGATGAAGGGATCGGCGGCGTTCCTGTCGCCGGTGGCGCGCATGAAGAAATGCTTCAGTTCTCCCGCAATGCGGCCGGTATCGAAAACACGATCGGCGTGCGTTGTTCTCTCCAGATCGAATGCGATGACCTCCAGGCCTTTGCCGAACCTGAAGTTCTCCGGCGTCGCGTCCCCGTGCACAAGCACTTTCTGGTCCTCCCACATCCTTGGCAAATTGCGCCACTCGTCGCGCAGCCAGTACAGCTCGTGTGCCTCGTCCCATCCGATGGCGCCGTTCTTAAGCAGTTTGCCGATCAGGCGATCCATATATTCGCAGTCTCGGTGGAACTCGACTCCAACGCCTATGGCTGTGCGGTTGTGAAAGGTCGACAGGAAATACGCGAGCGCGGTCAGCTTCTGATAGAGCTCATCGTGGTCGCCGCTGTGAATCACCTCCATGATCACTTCGCTCAGCAGCTGGCCCTCACAGTATTCCGTAACCAGGAGCGCGTTCATCGAATAGTTGCGGCCAAGCGGCCGGACGACGTGGTGGCGACAGTCAGCCAACCCATAGCCGCGCATCATGCAAAGATTGTCGAATTCGCGCGTCAGGCGCGAACCGGCCTTGGCCGCGTCCTTCTTTCTGGACGAGAGAAAGAACTTGCCTATGAGATTGGTGCCGGTATTGCGGTCTTCATACCGGTACACATCGTTTGAGCCATTGAGCTTGAATACACGGTATTTGGAACTGCCCGAGGCGCCGCAAACTTGCGGCAGAATGTCATGCTGCAGATATCCGTGCAGAGGGTCGTGTTCCGACAGCCGTCCAAGATAGGTGCCGCTCATTGCCGCATCAACCCGCAGCACTGCGTCGAGTGCCGCCCCATGCGTGCAGTGCCCGCAACGTAGGCGCTTGTTGCTTCTGCATGCTCTCGCGCGCGGAACGCAACCGGCCGACGCGGGTATTGCACATCCCCCGGTCCCAAGTGACGGCCGGCAATCGTCGTTGTTTAGGTGCTGTTGCCATTCTGTCTTTCGTGTCAGCACATTCGCATGGTTGACCTGAATGCCAACCGGAAGCTAGTCTCAGCTTTGGAAATTACGCGTCATTGCCTTCTGCTTCCGTGCGCTAGCGCACCAAGGAGCGCGTAATTCCTGATCAGCTCGCTTGGCTGATCAGCATTGGCACCAGACTTCCTTCACGTTGCATAGACTTCCTGAAACGGACGCCCGTAATAGCTGTCCAGCAACAACTGCCTAAGCTCAACGACCAGAGGCGCACGCGGATTGGCACCGCTGCATTGATCGTCGAATGCGGCTTCGGCGACGCGGTCGAGCTTGGCCAAAAAATCGGCCTCCTTGATTCCAGCGGCCTGAATCGAAACCGGGATTTCCAGTGTGGTCTTGAGTTGGTCCACCCATCCGATCAGATTGGCGACACACTGGTGGTCGTGTTCGGCCTGCAGTCCAAGATGGCGCGCAATCTGCGCATAGCGCCGCACTCCCTGCGGGCGGTCATATTGACTGAAGGCGGTCTGCTTGGAAGGGATGTCGGCAGCGTTGTAGCGGATGACGTTGGACAGCAGAAGTGCGATGGCCAGACCATGCGCAAGGTGAAACTCGGCGCCCAAGCTATGCGCCAGCGAATGGCAAACGCCCAGGAAAGCGTTGGCGAATGCAATGCCGGCAATGGTGGCGGCATTGTGCACCTGCTCGCGCGCCTCGGGTTCATTTGCGCCATGCAGGAACGCTGACGGCAGGTACTGTTTCAGCATCTTGAGAGCCTGTAGTGCCTGACCATCGGTATATTCGTTCGCCATCACCGACACATAGGCTTCGATGGCATGCGTCACAGCATCGATGCCGCCATATGCCGTGAGCGACCTCGGCAGGTTCATGACCAGATTGGCATCGACGATGGCCATGCTCGGGGTCAGTTGGTAGTCTGCAATAGGGTATTTCACCCCCGTAACCTCGTCGGTCACCACGGCGAACGGTGTCACTTCGGAGCCGGTACCGGAGGTCGTCGGCACGGCCACCAACAAGGCCTTGATGCCCATATTTGGAAACCGGTAGATGCGCTTTCTGATATCCATGAAACGCAGCGCCAGGTCGGCAAAATGAACATCCGGATGCTCGTACATGACCCACATGATTTTGGCGGCGTCCATCGGAGAACCGCCGCCGAACGCCAGGATCACGTCGGGCTGGAATGCGTTTGCAACCGCCAGCGCCTTGCGCACCACGGCCAAGGTGGGGTCCGCCGACACCTCGGGAAAACACTCGACTTCCATGCCTTTCTTCTTGAGCAGGCGCACGCAATCGTCGACATGGCCATGCTCCAGAAGAAACCGGTCCGTAATGATCAGACAACGCTTGCGCCCGGCCAGGTCTTCGAGGGCGGGCGCGAGGCAGCCGCGCCGGAAATAGATGGATTTCGGCAGTTTGTGCCACAGCATGTTTTCGGCCCGTTTGGCGACGATCTTCCTGTTGATCAGATGCTTGGGGCCGACGTTTTCCGATATCGAGTTGCCGCCCCAGGAGCCGCAGCCCAGTGTCAGCGACGGCGGCAGGCTGAAGTTGTACAGATCGCCGATTCCGCCCTGGGATGACGGCGTGTTGATCAGAATGCGTGCGGTCTTCATCTTGTTGCCGAAGTAGCGGATGCGCTCGGTCTGCAAATCCTGATCCGTGTAAAGCACGGAGGTATGGCCCATGCCGCCCAGCGCGACGAGCGCGCCGGCCTTGGCGCAGGCGGTTGAAAAGTCAGCGGCACCGTACATTGCCAGCGTCGGAGAGAGCTTTTCGTGGGCAAAGACCTCCGCCGCCGACACCTCGGAGACTTCGCCAATGAGCACCTGGGTGTTCTGCGGTACGTCTATCCCCGCCATCTTGGCGATCCTGCAGGCAGACTGTCCGACGATGTCGGCATTCAGGTGCCCGTCGTTAAAGATGAGCTTGCGCACGGCCGTCAATTCGCCGGGTGCGAGGATGTGGCCGCCGTGAAGAGAGAAGCGCTCGCGCACGCTCGCATACACACTGTCCACGACGATTACCGCCTGCTCCGAACTGCAGACAACGCCATTGTCGAAAGTCTTGGACATCAGGATGGAGGCGACGGCGCGTTTGATATCCGCGGTTTCATCGATCACCACGGGCGTATTTCCGGCACCGACTCCAATCGCCGGTTTACCCGATGAATAGGCCGCATGCACCATGCTCGGCCCCCCGGTAGCCAGAATCAGCTTGATGTCGGGATGGTGCATGAGCTGCTCGGACAACTCGATGCTCGGCTCCTCAATCCAGCCGATGATGTCGCTCGGGGCGCCTGCTGCGACCGCGGCGTCGAGGATCAGGCGCGCGGCCTCACAGGTGGATTTTCGCGCCCGCGGGTGAGGCGCGAAAACAATGCCGTTGCGCGTCTTGAGGCAGATCAGCGCCTTGAAGATCGCCGTGGACGTCGGATTGGTGCATGGGACAATTCCGCAAATGATGCCGATTGGCTCGGCGATGGTAATGGTTCCGAAATCGTCGTCGTGCGACAGGATGCCGCAGGTCTTTTCCTCCTTGTACTTGTGGTAGATATATTCGGAAGCGAAATGGTTCTTGATGACCTTGTCTTCGAACACGCCCATTTCCGTTTCTTCCACGGCAAGCCTGGCCAATGGAATCCGTGCGTCGGCAGCGGCCAGCGCAGCGCTGCGAAAGATCGCGTCAACCTGCGCCTGTGAAAACTCGGCAAAAGCCGCCTGCGCTTTCTTGACTCTGGCCATCAATTCATTCAAATCGGCTAAATTGGTAATTGCCATCCCGCCTCTCCGATGCTGTAAAAGGAACCCACGCATCACTGCATCCTGCTTCCATGCGATAGCGCGCCAAGGAGCACGCAATTCTTGATCCGATCGTTAGCTGATGCGATCGAATCACCGCTGCCACAGGATATGCGCATCCTCCAGAGGCACCGCCGCGCCGTCGCGCTGCGGGATCACGCGCGCCGTATAGTCCGTCGCCGGGCGCGCTGCAGGCACGGCGGCGCGATAGGCGTAGCCGTTGATGGCGCCCACCAATTGCCGCACGCGCTGCATCTGCACCCGCTCCGGCGCGGCGCCGTCGGCGCCATCGGCATAAAGCTCGACCCGCACTGCCTCCGCGTCGAGGTCGTCGAGATACACCTGCACTTCGAAAACATGTTGCCCGCCATCGGTTTCAAGCTTGACGTCGCCGAAGCGCAGCGCGCTCCATTTCTGCGCCAACGCTTGGCGCCAATCGACCACAGCCACGCCGATCGCGCCTTTATCAACCGCCCGCGCACGGTAGGCCGAAGCCGCCGGGAGGTAGTGCTGCTCGGTGTATTCGCGCACCGCGCGGCCGGCGGAGAAGCGCGGCGTCAACTGCGCCATGCTTTCGCGCATGCGGTTTACCCAGGC
>JAKAIH010000250.1 GCA_021825225.1 Pseudomonadota bacterium | reverse complement strand
CGGGACTGAATCAGCCCCGGAACCGGTTCATTTGTTTATGACCAGCGGCTTGAAGTCGAGTTCGGCGCGAATCTTCTCGGCCATCGCATTGGCCGCGCCGCGGTTGGGGTAGGGGCCCAGATGCAGACGGAACAGCGTGCCGTGTTTCTGTATCTGGATCGGCTGCTTCAGCCAGGCGAGTTGCTTGCGGATATTGTCGCGGAAGCTCTCGGCATTCGCGTGCGAGGAGAACGCGCCGAGCTGCAGATAGATGCCGGCGGTTTCGGCGCTTACCGGAATGCTGTCCGATGCCGCGGCGCTGCGTGCCCGCGCCGCCGGCGTGGGGAGCACGATACTTTCGACTTCCACCGCGGCGATGCCGCTCTCGGCAAAGCCGAGGCGGTAGGCCGCGGCGAACGAAACGTCCATCATGCGGCCGGAAGAAAACGGTCCGCGGTCGTTGATGCGCACCACTACCGTCTTGCCGTTCTGCAGGTTGGTGACGCGCGCATAGCTCGGGATAGGCAGGGTCGGATGGGCGGCGGTCATGGCGTACATGTCGTAGATCTCTCCGCTCCAGGTGCGCTGGCCGTGGAATTTGCGGCCGTACCAGGAGGCGGTGCCCTGTTTCTTGTGCGCGGAGAATCCGGTCTCGGGCACATATTCCTTGCCGAACACGACATACGGGTCGTTGGCGTGCGGGTTCAGCGGCTCGGGCTTGGGCTGAGCGTCGGGGATCGCGTCCAGATCGACCGGCGGCGGACCGTCGGGACCGTCGTCCTTGTAATAGCCGCCGGGGCGGCGCAGCAGCTGCGCCAGCGGAATGCTCGCGGGTTTGGCCGGCGCCGCCTGCTGCGCCTTGTCCTGCTTCTGCAATTCGGCGCAGCCGCACAGCGGCAGGACGAGGCAGAGCGCGTACAGGACCGGTTTCATGCGCGTCGATACCCGCTTAGCGCACCACGATGAACGGCCTGAATTGCAGGGCGTCGCTGATCTTTTCGGCCATGCCGGCGGCTTCCTCGCGGTCGCGGTAGGGGCCCAGATCCAGTCGGTACATGCCGTCGCGCGCGAATATCCGGATCGCATCGTTGAGCCAGGCGAGCCGCTGGTACACGCGCACGCGGAAATTCTCGGCATTGTCCCGCGCCGAGAACGCGCCCAGCTGCAGGTAGATGCCGCCCGCTTCGGCATCGAGCGGAAGCGGCTGCCGCATTTGCTCCGGCTCGGGCGGCGGGAGGCTGGCCGCCGCCAGGACCACCGGAGCCCTGGGCTGCGTTTCTGCCGCCGGACGCCGCGTGTCAGGCGATGGCTGCGCGGCGGCAAGCGCGGTCGCCGCTTCGCGCCTCCTGGCGGCGATCAGCGGCATCTCCTCCGGCATGATGGAGTCGACTTCGACGCTGGCGCTGCCGGCTCCGACGTAACCCAGTTTATACGCGGCGGCGTAGGACAAATCGATGAGCCGCCCGGAACGGAACGGCCCGCGGTCGTTGATGCGCACGATCACGCTGCGGCCGTTGGCGAGATTGGTCACGCGCGCATAGCTCGGAATCGGCAGCGTCGCATGCGCCGCGGTCATGGCGTACATGTCGTAGGGCTCTCCGCTGGAGGTGCGTTGGCCGTGGAATTTGCGCCCGTACCAGCTGCCGATGCCGCGCTGCCGGTAGGGCACGAGCGTCTTGTAGGGCACGTACTGCTGGCCGAACACCGAATAGGGATTGTTGGCGGCGCGCGCGAGCGCCTCCACCCTGGGTTCGGCATCCGGGATCTGATCCAGGTTCGCCGGCGGATTGTCGCCCGGGCCGTCGTCCTGATAATAGGCGCCGCCGCGGCCGGGGCGCGGCGCTGTCGCAGCGGGGGCCGGCTGTTGCGCGCTGACGCCTGCATCGCGCACCACCGCGCCGCGCCTGGGGGTACTGGAGCAGGCGCCGAGCATCAGCAACGCCGCAATGACGGCAGCCCATCTGATCGCAGCGCGCGTCGCGCCGCCCCGCGCCCCCGACCTTCGCTCCTGCGGCATTGGATTCACGTCAAGTCTGTACCAGCTTGCGGTGCCTGTGGATGCTCATCAGTATGCCGATACCGAGGAACAGTGTCACTAGTGCGGTGCCGCCGAAGGACACCAGGGGCAGGGGCACGCCCACCACCGGCAGGATGCCGCTCACCATGCCCATGTTGACGAAGGCATAGGTGAAAAATGTCAGCGTCACGGCGCCGGCGAGCAGGCGCGTGAAAAATGTGGGCGCGTTCGCCGCGATCGCCAGGCCGCGGGCTATCAGCAGCAGGTACAGGAGCAGCAGCAGGCAATTGCCGATCAGCCCGAATTCCTCGGAGAAGACGGCGAAGATGAAATCGGTGGAGCGCTCCGGGATGAATTCGAGGTGTGCCTGCGTGCCTTTGAGCCAGCCCTTGCCGGCAATTCCGCCCGAGCCCACGGCGATGACCGACTGGATGATGTGATAGCCCGCGCCCAGCGGGTCGGAGGTCGGGTCGAGCAGGGTCAGGATGCGGCGGCGCTGGTAGTCGTGCATCAGCGACCACAGGAACGGCAGGCTGGCGCAGCCTGCAAGCACCAGTCCGAGCAGGATTCTCCAGGACAGGCCGGCAAGGAAGATCACATAGAAGCCCGCCGCCGCCACCAGCAGCGCGGTGCCGAGGTCGGGCTGGCGCGCGATCAGCATCACCGGCACCAGCAGCAGCAGGCTGGCAACGAAGTATTCGCGCAGCCGCAGCACCGCCTCGTGCTTGTGGAAATACCAGGCGAGCATCAGCGGCATCGCGATCTTCATGATCTCCGAAGGCTGGATGCGGGTGATGCCCAGGTTGAGCCAGCGGCGCGCGCCGTTGACGACGTCGCCGAACAGCGCAACCGCGATCAGCAGCGCCAGTCCGAGCGCATAGGCGGGAAGGGCGAAGCGCATCAGCGTCTGCGGCTGCAATTGCGCCACCGCCCACATGACTGCGAGCGCGACCAGAATGTTGATCGCCTGGCTGCTGATGCGCGCCGGCGTATCGTTCGCCGCGCTCGCCAGCGTGATCATGCCGAGCACGAGCAGGGCGAAGGCGAGCGTGAACAGCGGCGGATCGATGTTGTCGGTGAAGCGCAGCCAGAGTGCCCTAATCATCGCCTTCTTCCCCGGGAGTCTCGGCTGCCGGCTGGTCGGCGCGCTTGCCGAGCAGGTAGTAATCGAGCACCTGGCGCGCGATCGGCGCCGCGGCGCGCGCACCGAAACCGGCGTTCTCCACCACCACCGCGAGCGCGATTTTGGGGCTTTCCAGCGGTGCGAACGCGACGAACAGCGCGTGATCGCGGTGGCGCTCGGTCACGTGTTTCTCATTGTATTTTTCGTTTTGCTTCATCGCGACGACTTGCGCCGTGCCGGTCTTGCCGCCGCTGGTGTATTCGGCCTTGGCGAAGGCGCGCGCGCCCGTGCCCTCGATGTTCACGCCGGCCAGCGCGCGCTTGATGAAGTCGAGGTTTTCCGGCTTCAATTTTATTGTGCGCTTGAGCTTGGGTTCGATCAGCGTGCGCTCGCCGGTCTTGATGTTCTCGATGTAGTTGACCAGGTGCGGGCGGTACATCACGCCGTTGTTCGCGAGCGTCGCCATCGCCTGCGCCATCTGCAGCGGCGTGTACGCATTGTAGCCCTGGCCAATGCCGACGCTGATGGTTTCGCCGGCATACCATTTCTGCTGCTCGGGTCTTTTGAAGCGCTTGCGCTTCCACTCCTGCGAAGGCAGCACGCCCGTGGCTTCGCCCTCGACGTCGATGCCGGTTTTCGCGCCGAAACCGAACTGGCCGATGAAATGTGCGATGTTGTCTATGCCAAGGTCGTTGCCGAGCATGTAGTAGTAGGTGTCGCAGGAGACGACCAGGGACTTGTACATGTCGACCGTGCCGTGGCCGCCGGGCTTGTCGTCGCGAAAGCGGTGGCCGCCGAAAATGAAATAGCCGGGATCGAATATCGTCTGCTGCTGCGTGCGCTTGCCCAGTTCGAGCCCCGCCAGCGCCATGTAGGGCTTGAAGGTGGAACCCGGCGGATAGGTTCCGGCGAGCGCGCGATTCACCATCGGGCGGTCGGGCGAATTGTTGAGCTGGTCCCAGCTCGCCGGATCGATGCCGTCGACGAACAGGTTGGGGTCGAAGCCCGGCTTGGAAACGAAGGCGAGGATGCCGCCGGTGGCGGGTTCGATCGCCACCAGCGCGCCGCGGTTGTCGCCGAACGCCTGCTCGGCGACCTGCTGCAGCTTCATGTCCAGCGTCAGCACCAGGTTGTTGCCCGGGGTGGGGGAGGTGCGCGACAGCGTTCGCACGCCGCGGCCGGCAGAGTCGACTTCGACCTGCTCGTAGCCGGTGATGCCGTGCAGCTCGTTCTCGTAGCTTTGCTCCAGGCCGGTCTTGCCGATGTGGTCCGTGCCCTTGTAGTTGGCGCCGAGGTCTGCCTCGTCGATGCGTTCCAGGTCGTGCTCGTTGATGCGGCCGATATAACCGGTCACGTGCGAAGCCTCTTCGCTCAGGGGGTACTGGCGGAACAGGCGCGCCTGGATGTCGACGCCGGGAAAGCGGTAGCGGTTCACCGCGAACTTGGCCACTTCCTCGTCGGTCAGGCGCGTGCGGATCGGCAGGCTGTCCGCGCCTTTGGCTTCGATCATCAGGCGCTTGAAGCGGGCGCGGTCGCTCGGGCGGATCTCGACCACCGTCTCCAGCTCGTTGATGGTTTTCTCCAGGTCCGCGACCTTGCCCGGCGAGATTTCCAGCGTGTAGGCGGAGTAGTTGCGTGCCAGCACTACGCCGTTGCGGTCGAGAATCAGCCCGCGGTTGGGCATGATCGGCACGATGGAGATGCGGTTGTCCTCGGCCTTGGTGCGGTAGTAGTCGTACTGCACCACCTGCAGGTAGACGAAGCGCACCAGCAGCAGCGAGAAAGCGGCGAGCACGAACGCCCCGGCGATGCCGATGCGC
>JAKAIH010000249.1 GCA_021825225.1 Pseudomonadota bacterium | reverse complement strand
CGATCCGCCGCCGACGCCCACGCCCGAGAGCACGCCCACGTGGCGGAAAAACGTGATCTTGAACAGGCCGAAGCACTTCATCTGCGGCAGCCACAGCCAGCGCTTCACATCCCAGTTGGATTTGGGAAAATCCGCCGCGGCAAGGCGCATGCCCTTTTCCAGCACCAGCACCTTGTAGCCTTTTTCGGCGAGGCGCAGCGCGGATACCGAGCCGCCGAAGCCCGAGCCGACGATGACGTAGTCGTAGTCGAAGCGCGCGCGTGCGCCGCCTGCATCTGCCATGAACGCCTCCCAGGTCCCGGACCGCCGCATTACAGCAGATTGGCCGGGCGCGTGTCTATCGGTGCTCGTCTACCAGAGCGTGGCGATTTGCTTGAGCTTGCGCAGCTTTGCATCCGAGGTCACCAGCGGCGCGCGGTGCAGCAAGGCCGTGGCGGCGATCAAGCGGTCGGCCGGATCGCCGTGCGCAAACGCATCGGACTGCGACAGCACCGCGATCTCGGGTGTGATCGGCAGCACATGCATCCGCCGCGCAGCGATCAGGTCGTCGAGGAACTGGCGCGCGTCCATGCCGGGATCGAGTCGGCCGCGGGCGACGAGCATGGCGATCTCTGACAAGCTGATGTCGCAGCAGGCGAGTTCGTGCGTCGCCGCGGCGAGGTCTATGGCTTTGCGCGCGCGGGCCGACAGACGCGCCGGGGCCAGCGCGTCGTAGACCAGGGCATGCGTGTCAAGAACGATCATGTTCCGCGTTCCAGGCCGCGCCGCTCGGACTGAGGACGTCGCCGATGCGGCAGCGCTTGCGCGCGGCGTGCAGGCGCTCGCGCGCCTGCTCCTGTGCATCGCCCTGGGCCACGATACGAGCGATCACTTTGCCGCGTGAAGTAACCTCGATCTCCTTGCCCTTTTGCACCTCGGCCAGGTAAGCGGGCAGGTTCTGGCGCAGTTCGGTGACGTTGACCTTGGGCATGGCGCGCTTCCTTATGTACAGAGCAAGTGTACAGAAACCTGCTGTCGGCGTAAATGCCGCACACGACGCGAAGCCGTGTGCTCCTGCGGCGTGGGGGGGCGCACGGACGCGGCTTGACATACCAGCAGCTCCCGCGCACGCTGATCGGGCGGGCATGGGGGATACGTCCCCTCATTTTCAAGTACGCCTTAAGTGAAATACCTTATCGACTTGCCCCGTGGAGGCAATCGTGACCAAGCAGCTGCTGAAATCCCTCGTCAACCATCAGCTTGCCGGCACCGACGTCGCTTCGGTGAGCAGGTCGGTGGTCAACCGGCTGGTGTTTTCGGTAGGCAAGGACGACATCACGGCGACCACGCGCGACTGGTTTCACGCCACCGCGTTCATGACGCGCGACCGCCTGATCGAGCGCTGGATGGAAACCATGCGCAGCTATTATGCCGCGGACGCGAAGCGGGTGTATTACCTGTCGATGGAATTTCTGATGGGGCGCACGCTGATGAACAGCCTGCTCAACCTCGGCTTCGAGAAAGAATGCAGCGAGGCTTTGCGGCAGCAGGGCATCGATTTGCGCCAGGTGCGCGAAATGGAATTCGATGCGGCCCTGGGCAACGGCGGCCTGGGGCGGCTTGCGGCTTGCTTTCTGGATTCGATGGCGACGCTCGATCTGCCCGGCTTCGGCTATGGCATACGCTACGAGTACGGCATGTTCTCGCAGCGCATCGAAGGGGGGCGCCAGGTGGAGCACCCGGACAACTGGCTGCGCTACGGCAATCCCTGGGAGTTCCCGCGCGCGGAGGTGCTCTACCACGTCAAGTTCGGCGGCCGCGTGGTGCAGTTCTCCGACGAAGACGGCGTGCAGCGCCATCATTGGGTGGACACCGACGACGTGATGGCGATGGCCTACGACACGCCGATCCCCGGTTATGCCACGTCCACCGTAAACAACATGCGCCTGTGGGCGGCCAAGGCGTCGCGCGACTTCGACCTGAAATATTTCAACGAGGGCAATTACATCAAGGCGGTCGAGGACAAGAACCAGTCGGAAAACCTGTCCAAGGTGCTCTACCCCGAAGACTCCACGACCATGGGCCGCGAACTGCGCCTGAAGCAGCAATATTTCTTCGTCTGCGCCTCGCTGCAGGACATCCTCCGCCGCTTCAGCAGATACCACGAAGGCTTCGACGAACTTCCGGACAAGGTCGCGATCCAGCTGAACGATACCCACCCCGCGATCGCCATCCCCGAGCTGATGCGCATCCTCGTCGACGTGAACCATCTGGATTGGGACAAGGCCTGGGACCTCACCACGCGCACCTTCGCCTACACCAACCATACGCTGATGGCGGAGGCGCTGGAAACCTGGCCGGTGGCGATGTTGGAGCAACTGCTGCCGCGCCACCTGCAGATCATTTACGAAATCAACCAGCGCTTCCTGACAGGGCTGATGCACAGCTTTCCCGGCGACAGCGAAATGCGCCGGCGCATGTCGATCATCGGCGAGGAACAGGGCAAGCGCGTGCGCATGGCGCATCTCGCCATCGTCGGCAGCCACAAGGTCAACGGCGTGGCGCAAATCCATACCGAGCTCATGAAGCGGACCATATTCGCCGATTTCAACCGCTATTACCCCGGCAAGATCGTCAACCTGACCAACGGCATCACGCCCCGGCGCTGGCTGAACCAGGCCAACCCGCCGCTCGCGGCTTTGATCACTTCCCGCATCGGCGCCGGCTGGCTCAAGGACCTCGACCAGTTGCGGCGCCTGATTCCGCTGGCCGAGGACGCGCAGTTCCGCCAGGAATTCGCCGCGGTGAAGCGTGCGAACAAGCAGGACCTGGCGGCGAAAGCCAAGCGTTATCTCGGCATGGACATCGACGCCGATTCGCTGTTCGACGTGCAGATCAAGCGCATCCACGAATACAAGCGCCAGCTGCTCAATCTGCTGCACGTCGTGACCCTGTACAAGCGCATCTGCGATGCGCCGCAGACCGACACGGTGCCGCGCACCGTGATCTTCGCCGGCAAGGCGGCGCCGGGCTATGCCATGGCCAAGCTGATCATCAAGCTGATCAACGACGTCGCCGACATCGTCAACAACGACCTGCGCGTGCACGGCAGGCTGAAGCTCGCATTCGTGCCCAATTACGGCGTTTCCGTGGCCGAAAGCATCATTCCCGCGGCGGATCTGTCCGAGCAGATCTCCACCGCCGGCACCGAGGCGTCGGGCACCGGCAACATGAAGCTGGCACTGAACGGGGCACTGACCATAGGAACCCTGGACGGCGCCAATGTCGAAATCCGCAACGAGGTCGGCGAAGACAACATTTTCATTTTCGGCCTCAGCACCGATGCGGCCGCCAGGCTGCGCGCCGGCGGCTACCGGCCGGCGGATTACTATCATGCGAACGAGGAATTGCGCCAGGTGATCGACATGATTGGCAGCGGCTATTTTTCGCCGGAGGAACCCGACCGGTTCAGGCCCATCGTCGACAATCTGCTCGACAACGGCGACCACTATCTGCTGCTGGCCGACTATGTGTCCTACGTGGCCTGCCAGCAAGAGGTCGAAGCGGTCTACCGCGATCAGCAGCAATGGCTGCGCAAAGTCATCCTCAATGTGGCCAATATGGGGAAATTCTCCAGCGACCGCACCATCCTGCAATACGCCGAGCAGATCTGGCAGGCGAAACCCGTAACGCGTTGAAGCGCGTTAAGCGGAAGAGGTTTGAGCGGCTTGACAGCGCAGGCGCTCTCGCGCAATCTCACGGGCATGTTTCGCATAGGCAATGGCGCCGGCTTTTCCGGCGACCGCATCGACGCGCCCGGCCCGGTGGTCGATACCCTGATCGCGCGCGGCGGGCCGGCCGCGATGTTCTTCGAGGTGCTGGGCGAGCGCACCGTCGCGCTGGCGCAGCTGGAGAAACGGCGCGATCCCGCGCGCGGCTACGAGCCCATGCTCGAGCGCCTGCTCGAGCCGATCCTGGCGAAGTGCGCGCGCCACGGCATCAGCATCATCGGCAATTTCGGCGCGGCCAATCCTGCGGGTGCGGCGCGCGCGATCGCGCGCCTGGCTGAACGCCTCGGACTCGGGGATCTGCGCATAGGCGTGGTCGAAGGCGACGACCTGAGCGCCGATATCGATCTCGATCAGCTCGAAGTGTACGAAGCCGACGCCATGCTCGATCAGGGCGACAATGCCATGGTGTCGGCCAATGCCTATCTGAACGCGCAGCCTATCGTCGCAGCGCTGCGCGCGGGCGCGCAGATCGTGGTAACCGGGCGCTGCGGCGACCCATCGCTCGCACTGGCGCCGCTCGCCCACCATTACGGCTGGACCGATAAGGACTGGGCGAAGCTCGCGCTGGGCTCGGCCGTGGGCCATCTGCTCGAGTGCGGCTCGCAGCTCACGGGCGGCGTCTATTACGACCCGGGCTACAAGGACATTCCCGACCCGGCGAACATCGGCTTTCCGATCGCCGAGGTAGGCGCGGACGGGCGCATCGTGATCACCAAGGCCGATGCCACGGGCGGCGTGGTGAACCTGCAGGTGGTGAAGGAGCAACTGCTCTACGAAGTGCACGATCCGGCGAACTACATCACGCCCGACGTGACGCTGGATTTTTCCGGCGTGACGCTGCTCGACTTGGGCGGCGACCGCGTCGAAGTGCTGGGCGTGCGCGGCAAGCCGGCGCCGGAGCGCCTGAAGGCGACGGTCTGCTTCGAAGGCGGCTGGCTGGGCGAAGGCGAGATCTCGCTCGCCGGGCCGAATTGCCTTGCGCGCGCGAAAAGCGTGGCCGAGGTGCTGCTCGAGCGCCTGCGCCGGCGCAAGCTGAAGGTGCAGGTGCGCGTCGATCTGATCGGCATCGCCAGCGTGCACGACGACGACAGCGGCACGCTGTGGCGCTCCTACACCGGCCCCGAGCCTGCGGACATCCGCGTGCGCCTGGCAGTGGCGGGCGCGGAACAGGACGACGTCGATCAGGCGGCGCGCGAAGTGCTCG
>JAKAIH010000248.1 GCA_021825225.1 Pseudomonadota bacterium | reverse complement strand
CGGCCAGGGGTTCAGCTGCCGCCTCACCCTCGATCTCCTCGTCCGGGGAAGAGGATTGTGAACTCACGTCGGCGGCAGGTACTTGGCTGGATCAACCGGTTTGCCGAGCTTGCGGATCTCGAAATGCAGCATCGGCTTATCGCTGTCGGTATTGCCGACTTCGGCGATTTTCTGCCCCTTGACCACGCTTTGCCCTTCTTTCACCAGGATGACGCTGTTATGCGCATAAGCCGACAGATAGGTCTTGTTGTGTTTGATGATGACGAGCTTGCCGTAACCACGCAGGCCGCTGCCGCTATAGACCACGCGCCCCGGGGCCGAGGCAATCACTGGATCGCCCAGCTTGGCGGCAATATCCAGGCCTTTGTTGCTCGCCTCGGAAAAGCCGGCGATGACCTTGCCCTGCACCGGCCATCCCCAGTCGACTTTATCCTCATCGTCTGCGGCGGTCGCAGCTTGAGGGAGCTCCGGTTTAGGCGCCGCAATCGGCGCGCTCGGCACGGCGGCCGCAACAGCGGGTGCGGGCACGGGCGCGGGCGCCGGCGCCGCAGCAGCGGGCGGCGTTTCGGCGCGCTGCAGCAGCGCAAGGTTCTCGGGCGTATACGGCAGCTTGCGCGCCAGCGGTTCCGATTTGATCGAGCCCTGCGCCGCGGCTGGCCCGGTTACCGCTTCTGCATTGGGCGGCGCCGGAGCAGCAGTTGCTGCGCCAGGCTGCGCGGCCAGCGGACGCGACTCGACGCGACCCGAGGTCGTAATGGGACTTACGATCACCGTCGCTTCCGGCGCGCCGGCCGGCGGCGTGATCCGCAGCTGCTGGCCCGGGCGTATCCGCCTCGGATTATCGATATTGTTCCAGGCGGCGAGTTCCTTGTAATCGAGGCCGTGGTCGAGCGCGATGCTGAACATGGTGTCGCCGCGTCGAACGGTATACAACTCGGAACTCTTGACGGCCGGCGTCGGCATTGCGGGCTTGACTGCGCTTACCGGTGCGCGCTCGATCACCGGCGCCTGCACCGGCTGACTGCCACAGCCCGCGAGCAAAGTCGCCGCCAGCGCGGCAAAACAAAGCAAGGTCGGTATGCGCTTCATTCCACCCCCATCAGCATCGGCACGAACCGCACGGCATCCAGCGTGGTTTCACTGTAGCCGCTGCGGTTGCGTTCCACCAGCCGCAACACCTGCGCCGTGCTGCCGAAAGGCAATATCATCCGGCCGCCCGGTGCCAGTTGTTGCAGCAGGGCCTGCGGCAACTGGCGCGCGGCGGCGGACAGAATGATCGAGTCGAACGGTGCGGCCTCGGGCAGGCCCAGATTGCCGTCGGCATGCTTCAGGCGCAGATTGGGGAGGCGCAGGCTGCGCAGATTGGCGCGCGCCTTGGCCAGCAGCGGCGCAATGCGCTCGATCGAGTACACCTCGGTCGCCAGCTGCGCCAGCACCGCCGCCTGATAGCCGCAGCCGGTGCCGATTTCGAGCACCTTGCCCAGTTCGCGTCCGGCGCGCAGCGCCTGGATCATGCGGGCGACGACGTAGGGCTGGGAAATGGTCTGCGAAAAGCCGATCGGCAGCGCATCGTCATCGTAGGCCCGGCTGGCGAGCGCCTCCTCCACGAACAAGTGGCGCGGCACGGCACCCAGGGCCGCAAGCACCGCCTCGTCCGTGATCCCGTCCTGGCGCAGGCGCTCGACCATGCGCGCGCGGGTGCGCTGCGAAGTCATGCCTATGCCCTGCAGCTGCGAATGGCCGCGACGGTTCATCGTTCTATCCATTCGCGCAGCAGCGGGATCTGGTTCATATGCGTGAGATCGACCTGCAGCGGCGTCACCGACACGCGCTGCGCCGCCACTGCGTAAAAATCCGTGCCCTCACCGGCGTCCTGCGCGCCGCCGGCCGGGCCTACCCAATAGACCGTTTCCTGGCGCGGACTGAGTTCCTTGATTACGGGTTCGGCCTTGTGGCGCTTGCCCAGGCGCGTGATGTCGAGGCCGCGCAGCCCTTCGTAGGGCAGATCGGGAATATTGAGGTTGAGCAGCACCGGCCCCGACACCGGCGCGCGCCGCAGGCGCTCGACCATCTCCAGCGTCACGCGCGCCGCGGTGTCGAAATGCCTGCCGGCCTTGCTCGCCAGCGACACCGCGAGCGAAGGGATGCCGAGCAGGAATCCCTCGGTGGCCGCGGCCACCGTGCCCGAATAGATGGTGTCGTCGCCCATGTTGGCGCCGAGGTTGATCCCCGACACCACCATGTCGGGCAGCTGATCGAGCAGGCCGGTCACCGCCAGGTGCACGCAATCGGTCGGCGTGCCGTTGACGAACAGGAAGCCGTTGGCCGCGCGCTTGACCGTGAGCGGCCGGTCCAGGGTAAGCGAGTTGGACGCGCCGCTGCGATCGCGCTCGGGCGCCACCACCGTGATTTCGGCCACGCCGGCGAGGACTTCGGCAAGACGGGTGATTCCGGGGGAGAAATAGCCGTCATCGTTGCTGAGTAGGATGCGCATGTGCCCCGGATTATAAAGGACGGCGCCCGGTCTTGTACGGCGCGTGCGCCGCGCAAGCCAGCCGCTGCGCCCGATTTGCGCTCAGTGCGCATGGGCCGCAGACGGCGAGGCCCTCAGTAGGTCCCCGGCACCAGGATCGTCCGGTCCACCTGCCGCACCTCGCACAGGCCGCAGAATGCCATGGTGAGGTCAAGCTCCTTGCGGATGATTTCCAGGCAGCTGCTCACGCCGGCCTCGCCCATCGCACCCAGTCCGTAGACGAAAGCGCGGCCGATGAACACCCCCTTGGCGCCCAGCGCGAGCGCCTTGATCACGTCCTGCCCGGTGCGAATGCCCCCGTCCATGAGCACTTCGATCTTGTTGCCGACGGCCTGCGCGATCGCAGGCAGGGCGGCGATCGACGAGGGCGCGCCGTCGAGCTGGCGCCCGCCGTGATTGGAGACGATGAGCGCGTCCGCGCCGGAGCGCGCCGCGATCTCGGCATCCTCCGCATCCATGATCCCCTTGAGGATCAGCTTGCCGCCCCAGCGTTCCTTGATCCATTTCACATCGTCCCAGTTCAACGTAGGGTCGAGCTGGCTGGCGCTCCATTCGGAGAGCGAAGTCATGTCATCGACGCCTTTCGCGTGGCCCACCACATTGCGGAAGGTGCGGCGGCTGGTGCCGAGCATCGCCAGGCCCCAGCGCGCCTTGGTGCCCATGTTGAGCATATTGCGCAAGGTAATCTTGGGCGGTGCCGACAGACCGTTCTTGATGTCCTTGTGGCGCTGCCCCATGATCTGCAGGTCGAGCGTCAGCACCAGCGCCGAGCACCCGGCTGCCTTGGCGCGGTCGATCAGGCGCTTGATGAAATCGCGGTCGCGCATCACATAGAGCTGAAACCAGAAGGGCTTCTCGACGCTTTCGGCGACGTCTTCGATGGAGCAGATGCTCATGGTGGAGAGCGTGAACGGAACGCCGAATTTTTCGGCTGCGCGCGCCGCCAGAATTTCGCCGTCGGCATGCTGCATCCCGACCAGCCCGACGGGCGCAAGCGCCACCGGCATCGCCACGTCCTCGCCTGCCATGGTGCTCTTCAGGCTGCGGTGCTCCATATTGACCGCAACGCGCTGGCGCAGCTTGATCCGGGCGAAATCGCTTTCGTTGGCGCGGTAGGTGCCTTCGGTCCACGAACCTCCATCGGCGTAATCGTAGAACATGCGCGGCACGCGCTTCTTGGCCAACACGCGCAGGTCTTCGACGCAGGTGATCACGGGGGGCATGCTGTCTCCGGACTCAGTTGAAAAATTGCGCCCACCCTCCAGGAGCGCGTAACAGAATTGCTGTCAGGCGCCCGGATCGGGGGAGCACGAGGGGCCAAGGAAGGGGAGGGACCCTACCTTTTCCTCCCTGATCCCCTCGTTTCGTTGCGTACTCTAAGGCAAAGTGCAAGGGATTGCCAGACGAGCGGCCGAATCTCGCATCGGCGCGGCTTTCGGCGTAAGCTGATGCTGCCATTTCCAATGGAGAACAGAAGATGACAGGCAAAACCATAGCGGCTTTGATCGTCTGCGGCGCGCTCGGCCTGGTTCAGCTGCCATCCGCGCAGGCCGCGTCCAAGGTCGAGATCGACGCCAAGGTGCACGAGGCGATCGGGGAATTCTACAAGCACACCAGCGCCGGCAAGGAGCTGGCGCAAAAAGCTTCCGGCATGCTGGTGTTTCCGGAGGTGATCAAGGCAGGCGTCGGTATCGGCGGCGAGTACGGGGAAGGCGCGCTGCTGGTCAAAGGAAAGACTGCCGCCTACTACAGCACGGCCGCCGCCTCCATCGGCTTCCAGCTCGGCGCCCAGATCAAGTCGCAGATCATATTGTTCATGAATCCGAAAGTCCTGGAAAAGTTTCGCAAAAGCGAGGGCTGGAAGGCGGGGGTGGACGGAAGCGTGGCGCTGGCCACGCTGGGCGCGGGCGGCCAGATCGACACCGACACCGCGAAGAAGCCCATTATCGGCTTCATCTTTTCGAACAAAGGCCTGATGTACAACCTGACCTTCGAGGGCTCGAAGATCACCCGCATCGAACCCTGAGCCGGGGGCGATGAGTGCGCCGTCAGCGGCTCCAGCTCGCGCGCAGCAGATTGTCTTCCTTGTTGTAATGGAACTCGAGCTCGCCCTTGTAGGCATGATGCAGGGCTTGCGCGAGGTCGCGCGCAAGATGGGCGTCGGTGGTGGTGACCGTCACGCCCTCGGCGCTGTCCACCATGGCCATGATCCGCTGCAGCGGGTGTTCCGCCTTCTCCTTCGCCTCGTGGTTGCGCAGCAGATGCAGGATCTCGTCGCGATGCTGCTGCAGGAACGCGCCTTTCAGCGTCACGAAACCTGCGGGAAATTTGTCGTGAATGCGCTGGCACGCCGGGCACGACTCCTCGTGCGCCGCCGCGCCGGCCGTACCCCAGGTCCAGCGACCGCTCTGAAACACTGCGCCACAATCGGGGCAGCGCGTC
>JAKAIH010000247.1 GCA_021825225.1 Pseudomonadota bacterium | reverse complement strand
TTCCATATACGGGACGATCGAACGTGACCGTTTATTCTCAAAACTGCAGACGGCATTACGTGGAATATGATTTGGGCTCGGCGCGCAATCTTTAATTATCGCCGCCTGTGCGGGCGGCTACACGGCTGTACCGCGGACACAGGGGAAAAAAGTGAAAAAACTCAAACACGCTTTTGAAATCGTGGCGTCGTATTTTGGCGTACTCTCGGAGCCGCTTCGCCTGCAGATCATGCACGCAACATGCGAGGAGGAGAAGAACGTATCGGCAATCGTCGATGAGCTTGGCGCAACGCAGTCGAATATTTCGCGCCATCTGACATTGATGTACAAGGGCGGCTTGCTTACACGACGCAAAGAAGGTCAAGAGGTCTACTACATGACGGCTGATCCGGAGATGGTGGACCACCTGCGCAATATTTGCACCCGTCTCGCCATACAGATGGACGACAAGACGCCGCTGCGCGGCGAATTACTCCGCCTGTTGCATATGCAGAAGCAGAAGCGGATAAAGCGCGTGGCCTGATTCCATGTGCCAGTTCGACGGGACAGGCGTGTCCGCCGACGCTGGTGAGCATGCGTAACTCCGGCACCGGAAGGTCGCTCCATCATTTTGCTCCATTGCAGGTTCCGCTCCCGGGAACGGGGCGGCGAGCTGTCGCGGGAATGGCGCAGGCGCGTGACTGATTGTTTTGCGATATCGCCCGCCCGCGGGCGATGCGCTAAACTGGTCGTCGCTTTTCAAATGGAGCAGCTCCAGATGGCAATCTCCAAAACAGACAAGATGATCGCCGAGAAGGACGGTCCTATCGGCTGGATCACGTTCAACAATCCGGAGCGCCGCAACGCCGTGTCCATGGCCATGTGGGAGGCGCTGGGCGACATCGTGCGCGCTTACCAGGCGGACGACGCCATCCGCGTGATCGTGCTGAAAGGGGCCGGCGACAAGGCCTTCGTTTCCGGCGCGGACATTTCGGAATTCGAGGAGAAGCGCTCTTCCGCTGAAACGACCAAGGTCTACAACCAGGCATCGGGCAGGGCGAACGATGAACTGCTGCACGTGGGCAAGCCCACCATCGCCATGATCCGCGGGTTTTGCATCGGGGGCGGCGTCTCTGTCGCATTGTCCTGCGATATGCGCATCGCCGCGGAGAGCGCAAAGTTCGGTGTGCCGGCGGCCAAGCTGGGCCTGGGCTACGAGGCCAAGGGCGTGCGCAAGCTGATGGATGTGGTGGGACCGTCCTTCGCCAAGGAAATCTTTTTCACCGCGCGCCAGTTCACGGCGGCGGAGGCGTTGGCGATGGGATTGATCAATCGCGCAGTGCCGGAAGGGCAGCTGGAGGCCTGCGTAAGGGACTACGCCGGCATGATCGCCGCCAACGCTCCGCTCACCGTGGGGTCGATCAAAACCATCGTCGGCGAAATGACGAAGGACGAATCGACACGCGACCTCGCGCTGTGCCAGCAGGTGGTCGACCGCTGTTTCGCGAGCGAGGATTACGTCGAAGGGCGCACCGCCTTCATGGCCAAGCGCAAGCCGGTATTCAGCGGCCGCTGAGCCATCGCGCCGGCACGGGCGTTGCGCCGGCGCGTGCCAGCAAGGCAAATTGCAGGTATAGTAAATAAAAAAATACAAACGTAGCAACCACAAGAGGAGGTTCAATGAGCCATACCACGATCCGCACTTGTCTGGCGCTGCTTGGCGCCGTCCTGACCATCGCCGCCGCGCCGGCGCGGGCGCAAATGCCCGCGTGGGAGCAGCAGCTGTACGAAGCGGCGAAGAAAGAGAAGCAATTCACCGTCTACACCGCCCACTACGATACCGAGACCATCGCCGACATTTGCTCAGCCTTCGACAAGAAATATCCCGGCGTGAAATGCAATTTCGTGCGCACCACGGCGCAGGTTGCGTTCCAGCGCTTCCAGCAGGACCAGAAGGCCAATCTGGCCGTCGCCTCGGTGTTCAGCAGCACCGACGTCAGCCATTATCCTGACCTGGAGAAGCACGGGCTGCTGATGAGCTATCAGCCGCACAATCTGGGAAATATGGTCGATTCGCTGAAACAATACAACGACAAGAATAACCAGTATTGGGTCACCGCGGCCGCGCTGGTCGCGATTACCTACAACAGCAGCCTGGTGGCGGAGAAGGACGCACCGAAGAACTGGCCCGACCTGCTCGATCCGAAATGGAAGGACAAGGTTTCGATCGGGCACCCCGCATTCAGCGGCTATGTCGGCACCTGGACGGTGCTGATGCGCAAGCTCTACGGTTGGCAATACTTCGAGAAGCTGGAAAAGAACAAACCCCGGATCGGGCGCTCGATCAATGACACCGTGACCATGCTCAACGCCAAGGAAAGCTGGGTGGCCGCGGGCCCGGAGGCGACGACGCTGCTCAGCCGCGACAAGGGCAATCCGCTCGGCGTGATTTATCCGACCGACGGCACGCTGCTGATGGTTTCGCTCACCGGCATTCCGAAGAACGCCCCGGCCCCCAATGCGGCCAAGCTGTTCGTCGAATTCCTGATGGACAAGACCGCAGCCGAAGTGCAGGTCAAGAACCATTCGCTGTCGGTGGTCAAGGGCGTGAAGGCCGCGCCCGGCGCCAAGCCGCTGGAGCAGATCAAGGTCATCCGTCCGACGGAGGAGGAGATCGCCAAGGGTATCCCCGAAGTGAAGGAAAAGTTCCGCGACACCTTCGGTATCTAGGGACTCTGCGGCGATGAGCGGGGGCGCCGCAGAGCGCGCGGCCGCAGTTGCGCCGGCAGTCGCGCCATCCGCGTTCGGCCAGCGCTGGCGGCACCTGGACAAGTCCTCCTGGGTGTGGCTGCTGGCCATCGCGGTGTTGCTGTTCCTGGTGGTGAATCCGCTCGCGCGGCTGTTCATCGTCAGCTTCCAGCAGCCGGACACCGGGGCCTTTACCCTGGCCAACTACGCGGCGGCCTACAGCCGCTCGCGCTACATCGACGCGCTCGGGCACTCGCTCGTCCTCGGCCTCTCGGCCGCGAGCCTGTGCCTCGCCTTCGGCGTGCCGCTGGCCTGGGCCGTTTCGCGCACCGACATGCCCGCCAAGAGCCTGGTATGGGTGTCCATCCTCGGCACGTTCATCATCCCGCCCTATCTCGGGGCGGTGGGCTGGATTCTGCTGGCCGGGCCCAATGCCGGCTGGCTGAACCGGCTGGTCATGGAGGTGATCGGCGTAGACAAGGGGCCGTTCAACATCTACTCCATGCCGGGGCTGGTGCTGGTCACTGCCTGCTACAGCTTTCCCTACGTGTTCGTGTTCACCAAGTCCGCGCTCGATCTGGTTTCCTCGGAGATGGAGGACGCGGCGAACATACTCGGCGCGGGAAACCTGCGCACGATCTGGCTGATCACGCTGCCGCTGGCGCTGCCGGCGATACTTGCTGCCTTCATCCTGGTGTTCCTCGAGGCGATCGCGCTGTTCGGCTCGCCCGCCCTGATCGCATTGCCGGGGCGCTTTCACGTGGTCACCACGCAGCTGTGGCAGTTCTTCGAGTACCCGCCCAGGGTCGGGGTGGCGGCAGCCTACGCCATGCCGCTGCTGGTGGTCACCATCTTCCTGTTCTGGCTGCAGCGGCGCATTACCCATCGCCGGGGCTACATCTCGCTCACCGGCAAGGGCGGAGAACGCCGGCCGATACCGCTCGGCGCCTGGAAGTGGCCGATGCTCGCCTATTGCCTCATCGTCTGCACGCTTTCGTTCTTCATGCCGATGGTGGTGATTTGCCAGGCGGCGCTGGCCAAGGCCTGGGGCCGCGGATTCTCGCTGGACAACCTCACGCTAAACAACCTTTACTTCACGCTGTTCGAGAACACCCTGACGCGCAATGCCACGATTCACACCTTCCTCTACGCCGGCGCGGCTGCGCTCATCGCGGTCTCGCTCGCGCTGTGCGTGGCCTACATCGTGAACCGGCAGCTGGTGGGCGCCAAGCTCGGCTACGTGCTGTCGTTTCTGACCATGGCGCCGTTCGTGATCCCGGGGATCGTGCTCGCCATCGGCTTCTATGCCGCCTACACGCATCCGCCACTGCTGCTGTACGGCACCGCATGGATCCTGATCCTTGCCTACGCCACGCGCTTTCTGCCGATCGCCTACTCGAACAGCAACGCCGCGATCCGCAGCATCAATCCGGAACTGGAGGACGCGGTGCGCATCCTCGGCGGCACGCGCTTCACCGCCATCGGGCGGGTGGTGATGCCGCTGCTCAAGCGCAGCCTCGCCGGCGCGTTCATCCTGGTGTTCATCCCGGCGACGCGCGAGCTGAGTTCCGCGATTTTTCTGTATTCCATCAACACCCAGGTGCTGTCGGTGCTGCTGTTCGACAAGAGTGACGAGGGCAACTTCGAAATGCTGGCCGCCATCGGCTTGATCCTGGTATTCATCACTGTAGTCCTGATCCTCATAGGTTTCCGCCTGCTGGGACGCGACTTCATGCTGAGGAGGACGGCCGCATGAGCCTAGGAGCAGGGGCCCCGCGCAGCGGGGATGCGACCCGGGCGAATGCGGCCAGACGCCGACAGTGGCTAGTCGGATTTCAAGACAATGGCTCGGAGGCGGCTGCATGAGCAAGTTAGTGTTGCGCAATGTATCGCGCGCGTTCGGCGGCGTCACCGCCGTCGACAATTTCAACCTCAGCCTGCATGAGGGCGAACTGGTTTCCCTGCTGGGGCCGTCGGGCTGCGGCAAGACGACGACGCTGCGCATGATCGCCGGCTTCATGACGCCCACCGCGGGCACCATCGAGCTCGACGGCGTGGTCATCTCCTCGCCGGCTTCCTCGCTGCCGCCGGAAAAGCGGAAGATGTCCATGATCTTCCAGAGCTACGCGATCTGGCCCAATATGACCGTGGCCGAGAACGTGGGCTTCGGCCTGAAGGTGCGCAAGGTCGCGGGCGCCGAGATCGACCGCCGCGTGCGCGAGATCCTCGAGGTGGTACAGTTGGCCGCGCTGCGCGACCGCTACCCGGCCGAA
>JAKAIH010000246.1 GCA_021825225.1 Pseudomonadota bacterium | reverse complement strand
GGATGCCGTCGCCGAAATCGATCAGCGCGAGCAGGTGGATCTGCTTGCGCTCGCCGCCGAGGAATGCGCGCGCTACGAGGACTGCGCGCTCGATGGCGAGCCGGTGTCGGTGCAAGGCGACGCGCGGCTGCTGCGGCGGATGATCCGCAACCTGCTGGAGAACGCGCGGCGCCACGGCCAGCCGCCGATCGAAGTGAGCCTCCGGCGCATGCAAGCCATGGCGGAAATCTGCGTGTGCGACCACGGTGCGGGTGTTGCAGAGGCCGAGCGCGAGCGCCTGTTCGAGCCCTTTCACCGGCTCCCGGGCGCCGCGGGCGGCGCCGGCCTCGGGCTCTCGCTGGTGCGCCAGATTGCCGAGCGCCATGGCGGCAGCGCCAAGGTGCGCGCGGGGGCTGCCGGCGGGGCCTGCATCACGGTGCAGATTGCCGCGGACCTCGATGCCCGATAGGGCGCTCGAAAACGCTGCCGGCGCACGTGCCGCGCTTGCGCCATGCGACGGCTCGCATTAGTTTTCGTCTGCCTGGTGGCCAGCGCACTGTCCGTCGGCTGCGCGGTGATCACCGTGCCTTACCACGCGGCCAAGGGCGTGGTGGAAGGAAGCGTCTGGGTCGTAAAAAAAACCTATGTCGTGGTCGCCGGTACGACAAGAGTCATCTACAAAATCGGCGAATTTACCTTCGAAGTGGTGAAAGCGCCTATCGACTGGGCGTTGACCCACGACGAAATCCAGAGCATCGACGGCCTTCCGGTCAAGGAAGCCATTAGGCAGGACCGCGTAAAAACCGCGCCCTATGTGGTCGGCGGAATCCGTTACGTACCCATGTCGGTCGAGAAAGCAAAGAATTACAAAGAAGATGGACTGGCATCGTGGTATGGCTACGAGAGCGGCAGAATGACCGCAAATGGCGAAGCCTTCAATCCTGGCGGCTTATCCGCGGCGCATAAGTACCTGCCCCTCCCCATGTTCGTCAAAGTCACGAACCTTGAAAACGGGAAATCGGTCATCGTGCGGGTGAATGACCGCGGACCGTTCCCGAGTGCACACAATGCAAAGTCGGGACAGAGGATCATCGATCTCAGCATGGGAGCCGCCAAGAAGCTTGGCTTTTACATCCAAGGCACGGCGAAGGTCCGGGTAGAGGCGCTACAAGTGAAGGAGGAATGAGCCGACGAATGAGCCTGGCTGCGCCATGCAACGCAGCGCTACCTGTCTTCTTGCCGCAATCGAAATGAGGGTCCGGTTCGCCGCGGTTTCAATTCCACTAATTTGCGACCGCCTTTTTTCGCTTTGCCGCCGACTTCCCCTGCAGTTCGGCCAGCCGCGCATTCGCTTCCGTCTTTTCGATGCTTCGCACCGCGGCGATGGCCGCCAACTTTCTGCTGCGCGGTCGCGACGCACCGTGCTCCCATTTGTACACCGTGTGACCGGACACGCCCACCAGCTTCCCGAAGTCCTCAGCCGAGAGGCCAAGGCGCTTGCGCTGGGCCTTCACGCTCGCCGCCGAATACCGGATGTTCTCGACAGCGCCTTCGGCGGTCGGGGCCGCGCCACCCTGGAGGGCCTGACGTTGAAGCCGGACAATTTCAGCGTGCGCCTTCGCGTTCTGCCGCTTCAACTCGGCAATGTCCCGGCGAAACTGAGATGAGACTTTATGCAGGGATTTTGTCAGACTCCGCGCTTCCCGCCGAGCGAGCCGCGTGATTTCCTGCCTCAGCGCTACCGCGATATTTGACATGCGATTGCCCTCTTTTTTGGCATTGTTCGGATTCCCTACCGCGCAGAAGGCCAAGATCGGGCTACCAGTTCTCGCCCAGCAGTTCAAAATACGACTGCGGATGTAAGCACGCCGGGCAGACCTTCGGCGCCTCCGGCCCTTCATGCAGGTAACCGCAGTTGCGGCAGCGCCAGGTCACGCTCCCGTTTCGCTTGAACACGCGTCCTTCCTCGAGGTTCTTTGCGAGGTCGCGGTAGCGCTTCTCGTGCTGCTTCTCCGCGATGGAGATGCGTTCAAACGCGAGAGCCACATCCTTGAATCCTTCCTCACGCGCCACTTTGGCGAAATCCGGGTACAGGCTTGTCCATTCGTGTTCTTCGCCGGCGGCTGCGGCCTTGAGGTTCTCCAGCGTCGCGCCAACTACTCCTGCCGGAAACATCGCGGTAATTTCGACGTCCCCACCGCCAAGAAAGTTGAAGAAGCGCTGGGCGTGCTCCTTTTCCTGCGCTGCAGTTTCCTCAAAGATGTCCGCGATTTGCATCAGTCCATCTCTTCGCGCGGCACCCGCAAAGAACGTGTACCTATTCCTCGCCTGCGATTCGCCGGCAAAGGCCGCAAGCAGGTTCTTTTCAGTCCGGGTCCCCTTGATATTGCTTGCCATGTCTCGCCTCGGTCAGTTGTCGTTTATGCAGCTTTGTATCAGGAGAATTTCAGGAGGCCGTTGATTTATGTCATGGAGGCTGTACTTGAGCAGGCACTGGCCTGTGCCACTAGCGCACTTCGGTCGAAACTCAAGCAGGCCGCGCAGCGTCCGGTCAACTCAGCTGGGTGGTGATCGCTTTGCGGAAGCGCACCAATGCGCCGCCAAAGAAAAACGCCCCGATCACCGCGGTGGCGAGAAATTGCGGCCAGACGATCTCCAGTCCCGCGCCGCGATACAGGATCGCCTGCGCAAAGCTGACGAAATGCGTGGTCGGCGCCAGCTGCATGATGTTCTGCACGATGAGCGGCATGCTTTCACGCGGCGTTGAGGCGCCCGACAGGATCTGCAGCGGCAGCAGCACGCTCGCGACGGTGAACACCGGCAGGAAGGCGGCGAGCGCAAGCTTGCCGGCCGTCGATTCCGGCAGGAAGAAATTCATATAGACGTCGCTGAGGTCGATCAGCGTCAGCAGCTTGCCGCCACTGCCCAGGACTTCGCCCGGCTGCGCGACGCGGTGCTGAATGCGCCCGGCGCGGGGCGCCTTGAGCGTTGCGTCGGCGATTTCGACCTGCAGCCGCTTCACGGCGGCGCGCGACGCCTCGATCGCGGATTCGGCTTCGATCACCTGCGAACGCGCGGCGACGATGCCGGCTTCCGGCCGCGGGCAGCGCCAATGCCCGATCGCGCCGCATCAGGTCGTAAATTGATTAACGGGACCGCCCGCCAAGTGGCGTCAGCAGCGCACCTATAAAGTGGCGCATATCGCTTCTATTTGACGCAATAGCAGTCAAAGCCAGGGTCGAGCATTAATATGTATAAAAAGGTATTGTCAGTCCGTTTATATTCCTTATAATACATTTAATGAAACCAACTCTCCACGAAACCATACGAGCGCGCCGGCTTGCCCTAGGCCTGTCGCAAGTCGAGGCTGCGCGCCGCAGCGGCATTCAGCAACGGCAGGTGTCGGTGTTCGAGCGCGGGGCAGATGTCACGCTATCCACCCTGCTGAAGCTGGCCCAGGCGCTCGACGTGGAACTCATACCCGTTCCGCGGGAGGACGCCGCAAAGCTTGAATCTGTTCTCAAGGCAAAACGCGGGCTGGCGCCTTCAAGCTCTCCCCCTTCCCTCCTCGAGCGCTACCAGGTCCCGGACGATGAAATGCGGGACGGCGAGGAGCCAACAAATGGCTGATGCCCGCGTCCTGAAGATACTGCTCGGCGATGTCCCGGTCGGCCACCTCACCGGCTTTCCGGATGGCAAAAGCCTGTTCGCCTTCGATGACAGCTACGTCGACCTGGGGCCCGGCCGGCCGACCCTGAGCCTGTCCTTCAACACGCCGGGAGATGAAGAAGCGACTGAGCGCAAGCTGCGGGAAATTTATGCGAGCCGGATGAAGCTGCCGCCTTTCTTCAGCAACCTGTTGCCCGAAGGCGTGCTGCGCGAATACATGGTCAAGCGACTGAAGATCCACCACGACCACGAATTCGACTTGCTCATGGCACTGGGCGCGAGCCTGCCCGGCGCAATTCGCGCGCTTCCGGCAGATGAATTGCCGCAGGCCGCCGTCAATTACCGGCCAGGGACCACGCACGCCGTTCCAGACGGGACAGCGATCAAATTTTCGCTGGGTGGATCACAGCTCAAGTTCTCGATGATCGAGCACGGCGGGCGCTTCACTCTGGAAGACGGCCAAGAGCAATGGATCGTCAAACCGCCACACCCGAGCCATCCCAACGTCCCGGCGAACGAATACACGATGATGCGGCTCGCAGCCGCCGCGGGAATACAAACGCCCGAAGTCAAACTGGTGAAACTCGATGATATTGATCTGGGCGACCTTGCCGGTCTCTCGATACCGCAATGGGAAACCTGGGCGTATGCGATCAAACGGTATGACCGCACCGCGAAAGGCCGCGTCCATGCCGAAGACTTTGCGCAGGTATTCAGCGTCTATGGCGACCAGGAATACAAGGCGACCAACTACGACACCGTCGGCAGACTGATCTTCGATCTCTTTCCAGACCGCTTCGAGCAGCTAGCAGAATTCATTCGGCGATTGGTCGTCAACATTCTCGTCGGCAACGGCGACGCCCATCTCAAGAACTGGTCGGTGATCTATCAGGACAAAGTCACGCCTCGCTTATCACCGGCATACGACCTGGTGTCGACCATTCACTACGTCCAGAACGACAGCCTGGCCCTCAATCTGGGCGGAGAAAAGCGTTTTGCATCCATTGATGAATCGCATTTCGACCGCCTCGCCCGCCGCATGGAAGCCCCGCCGAAGTTCGTGCTGGACATCGTGAAGGAGACTGTGACAAGCGCCCGCAAGGCGTGGCCCGGAATTATTCGGGATATCGGCCTCCCGGAAAACATGCGTGACCGACTGTACCGCCATTGGGGCGGGCTCTCCGATCTGCTGCGGATAAGGAAATAGCAAATCGCTCATCTTCTAGGCGCGACTCGGCAGCCATTGGCTCGAAGGTCACCTCAGTCAATTAATGGTCGATACTTGGGTTACTAGTGTAGTGTTGCATTCTGTTTGGAACTTAAGCGAGCATTGGCGCGGATGACCTTCTGCAGGATGTCGCGAGCGCTCTTGGTCCAAATGAAAGGT
>JAKAIH010000245.1 GCA_021825225.1 Pseudomonadota bacterium | reverse complement strand
CGACCGGCCGCGATTGCCGTCGACCGCCGACAGTGGTTTCGCTTGATTCACGACGATCGAGCGGAGGCGGCGCCATGAGCGCGCAGTTCATGCAGTATTTGCTCACCGGACTCACGGTGGGCGCGATCTATGCGCTGGTCGCGCTCGGCTTCTCCATCATTTTCAACGCCAGCCACGTGATCAACTTCGCGCAGGGCGAATTCGTGATGATCGGCGGCATGGCCACCATGTCGCTGGTCGCCGCGGGCTTGCCTTATCTGCTGGCCATCCCGCTCGCCATAGCGGCGGCCGCCCTGGTGGGCCTCGCGCTGGAGAAGTTCGCGGTCGAACCGGCGCACGGCGCCTCGGTGGTCACGCTGATCATCATCACCATCGGCGCGTCGATGTTCCTGCGCGGGCTGGCGATGCTGATCTGGGACAAAAATCTGCATGCGCTCAAGCCCTTCACCGGCGATACGCCGATTCCGATCGCGGGCGCAACCATCCTGCCGCAGAGCCTGTGGGTGCTCGGGGTGACGCTGGCGATCGTGCTTGCGCTGTCCTGGTTTTTCGGCCGCACGCTGCTGGGCAAGGCGATGCTCGCGACTTCGCACAATCGCCTCGCGGCACAACTGGTAGGGATCAATGTGCGCATGGTGCTGTTCCTGTCCTTCGGTTTGTCGGCTGCCCTGGGCGCGGTCGCGGGCATCCTGATCGCACCGATCACGACCACCTCCTACGACGTCGGCGTGATGCTGGGCCTGAAAGGTTTTGCCGCCGCGATTCTCGGCGGACTGGGGAGCGGGGTCGGCGCGGTGGTCGGCGGTTTGGTGCTGGGCTTGGCCGAAACCATGAGCGCCGGCTACCTGTCCTCGGCATACAAGGATGCGATCGCGTTCGTGATCATCCTCGCGGTGCTGTTTTTCATGCCGAGCGGATTGTTCGGCAAGCGCGGCGGCGAACGCGTCTAGTACCATGCTGGCGCGTCCGATGCTGCAACGCCTGGCCTCGCCGCGCACCGGGGGATTGCTGGCGCTTGCCGCCGTCATCGCGCTGCTGCCGCTCGCGTTGCGCAACAGTTACTTCTACGACGTCGCGATCCTGGTGGGTTTGAACGCGATCGTCTGCATCGGCCTGAATCTGCTCATCGGCTATGCGGGGCAGATCAGCCTCGGTCATGCGGGTTTCTTCGGCCTCGGTGCCTATGGCTCGGCTATCCTCGCCTCGCGCTACGGTTGGCCGCCGACGGCCGCTCTGCTCGCAACCACGCTCGCGGTTGCAGTGCTGGCTTTCATCGTCGGCCGGCCGATTTTGCGCCTGAGAGGCCACTATCTCGCCATGGCTACGCTCGGCCTGGGGATCATCATTTTCATGATCATCACCACCGAAGACAAATTCACCGGCGGCCCGGACGGGATCTCGGTCGTGCCGTTTCGCATCGGCGGCTTCGTGCTGCAGGGCGAACACATCTGGTACTGGGTCGTCGGGGCCTTGCTGCTCGTCGCGGTTTGGCTCGCGCTCAACCTGATCGAGTCCCCGGCCGGGCGCGCGCTGCGCGCGCTGCACAGTTCCGAGGTCGGCGCCGAAGTGGTCGGGATCAACGCGGCCGAGCACAAACTCATGGTGTTCGTGATCTCGGCGGTATACGCGTCCGTTGCCGGCAGCCTGGCCGCGCACTACTCCGGCTTCGTCACGCCGGGCAAAGTTGCGTTTCTGCACTCGATCGAACTGGTGACCATGGTGGTATTCGGCGGCCTGGCCTCGACCTTCGGCGCCGTGGTCGGGGCGGCGGTGCTGACCACGCTGCCGCAACTGCTGGCGACGTTCGAGGACTACGAAATGATGGTGTTCGGCGCGGTCATGATCGGCACCATGATCTTCCTGCCGCGCGGCGTCGTGCCGAGTCTGGCGCGCCTGTTCAAATCGCGCCGCAGTGCGGCCGCCGATGGAAATGCGGAAAAAACATGAGCCTGCTCCGCGTCGAGGGACTGGGCAAGAAATTCGGCGGCGTCAACGCGGTCGAGGACCTGAGTTTCGCCATTGCGCCGGGCGCGGTGTACTCGATCATCGGCCCCAACGGCGCCGGCAAGACCACTTTGCTGAATCTGCTCACCGGCGTATACCGGCCCTCGGCCGGACAGATCCTGTTCCAGGAGCAGGACCTGACCGGACGTGCGCCTTACGAGTATGCGCGCCAGGGCATCGCGCGCACGTTCCAGAATCTGCAGATATTTTTCAACATGAGCGCGCTCGAGAACGTGATGGTCGGGCGCTACATGCAGGAGCGTTGCGGCCTCGCATCGGCATTGCTGCACTCGCCGCGCCTGGCGCGCGCCGAGCGCGCCTGTCGCGAGGAGGCGGCCGAACTGATGCGTTACGTCGGCCTGCAGGATTATCTGTCGTCGGTTTCCGACGCGATGCCCTACGGCGCGCTGAAGCGCCTGGAGATCGCGCGCGCGCTCGCGACCGCGCCAAAGCTGATGCTGCTCGACGAACCCGCTGCCGGTCTCAATCCGACCGAGGCGCTGGAACTGGACGATCTGATCGGCCGGCTCTCGGACCGCGGTGTCACCGTGGTGCTGGTGGAGCACAACATGCGCCTGGTGATGGGGGTATCCGACCAGATCCTCGTGCTCGACTATGGGCGCAAGCTGGCCGAAGGACCGGCGCTGACTGTCCGCAACGATCCGAAGGTGATCGAAGCCTACCTCGGCAGCGCCATTACCCCCGAAACGCCGTATGGCGGGGACGTCGCGCGCGCTGTCGCGGTGGCGGTGGAGATGCAGCGATGATGCTCGAGGTCGAGGGATTGAGCAGTCACTACGGGCGCATACCCGCTCTCAGCGGCATTGACCTGCGCGTGGGCGAGGGAGAACTGGTGGCCCTGGTCGGGGCCAACGGCGCCGGCAAGACCACGCTGCTGCGCGCGCTTTCTGGCGTGCAGCCGGTGAGTTCGGGGCGGGTGCGCTTCGAAGGCGCGGACATCACCGCCATCGCTGCGGACAAGCGCGTGCGCCTGGGCATCGTGCAGGTGCCGGAGGGCCGGCAGGTGTTCACGCCGCTTTCGGTCGAGGACAATCTGCGGCTCGGCGCCTATCTGCGCAGCAAGGCGGAGGCGGCGCAGGGTATGGAGCGGGTGTATGCGATGTTCCCGGTGCTCAAGCAGAAGCGGCGCGAGCCGGCAGGTGCTCTCTCCGGAGGGCAGCAGCAGATGCTCGCCATGGGCAGGGGTCTGATGGCCCTGCCCAGACTGTTGCTGCTCGACGAGCCGAGCATGGGCCTCGCGCCCAAGCTGGTGGAGGAGATCTTCGCCTGCGTGCGTGCGCTGAAATCGGCCAAGACCACGATTTTCCTGGTCGACCAGAATGCGCGCGCGGCGCTGGCCGTTGCCGACCGCGCATACGTGCTCGAAACCGGCCGCATCGTGCTCTCGGGCAGCGGCGCCGAGTTGCTGCAAAACGAACAGGTGCAGGAGGCTTACCTTGGTCTGTAGCCGGGTCAGGCGAGGTGTGTCAGAGGCAGGGCCGTGGTGTCCTTCACGCGCTCCAGCGCGAAGCTGGATTTCACCTCGGTAATCCCGGGGTGCTTCAGCAGCGAATTCATGACGAAGCGCGAGTAATGCTCGAGATCCTCGACATGCACCCGCAGCAGGTAATCGAGATCGCCGGTCATGGAGTAGCAGGCGACCACCTCCTGCCAGTTCTGCACCGCGCGGGCGAAGGCCTTGACTGCGCCCTCGCCGCGTTTTTCCAGTTTTACGGAAACATAGGCGAGCAGACCGAGTCCAACCTTGAGCGAATCGACCAGAGCCACGTACTGGCGGATCACGCCGGTCTCCTCCAGGCGCTTCAGGCGGCGCAGGCAGGGCGAGGGCGAGAGGGCGACGCGCTCGGCGAGTTCGAGATTGCTCAGGCGGCCTTCTTTTTGCAGGATTTCGAGGATTTTTCGGTCTGTGCGGTCGAGCTGAAATATTGGCATTAAATGCCTCACATTGGCGATACGGAAGAAATTATATGCCAAAGCAGCCTGGTATAAAGGCGTATTTGGCAAGCACTGTGCGCGCGGCGGAGTCTATGATTCATCGGATTGAACCATCGTTCAGTCTATGTCCCAGGCCCATGTGGCGGGGCGGTCCGATGGCATCATTTACGGGAGGAAAGGTTATGCACATGAGCTTGAGCGGGGAAATCGGCGCGACAACGCGCAAGGCGGTGCGGCAGTGAGCGCGCCGCAGCAAACGGCCGCGCCGCTCGCCACGTCGGGCAAGCGCGCAACCTACTGCTACCAGTGCGTGGCCGGCCCGGATCTGCTCACGGTGAAAGTGGTGGACGGCGTGGCCACCGAAGTCGAACCGAACTTCGCCGCCTGCAACGTGCATCCGGGCGGCGGCAAGGTGTGCGTGCGGGCTTACGGCCTGGTGCAGAAGACCTACAACCCGAACCGCGTGCTGACGCCGATGCGGCGCAGCAACCCGAAGAAAGGCAGAAACGAGGATCCGGGCTTCGTGCCGATTTCCTGGGACGAGGCCCTGGATACCATCGCGGCGAAGCTGCGCTCGATCCGGGAAGCCGGCTTGCTCGATGCCTCGGGTTACCCCAAGGTCGCCGCAAATTTCGGCGGCGGCGGCACGCCGCAATCCTACATGGGCACCTTTCCCGCGTTCCTCGCCGCCTGGGGGCCGGTCGACATGGGCTTCGGCTCGGGGCAGGGGGTGAAATGCACCCACTCCGAGCATCTGTACGGCGAATTCTGGCACCGCGCGTTCACCGTGTGCCCGGACACGCCGATGTGCAATTACGTGATTTCCTGCGGCGCCAACGTCGAAGCTTCCGGCGGCGTGGTCGGCGTGTGGCGCCACGCCAACGCGCGCGAGCGCGGCATGAAGCGCGTGCAGGTGGAGCCGCACCTGTCAGTCACGGGCGCCTGCTCGGCCGAATGGGTGCCGATCAAGCCGAAGACCGATCCGGCGTTTCTGTACGCGCTGGTGCATGTGCTGCTGCACGAGGCGGCGCGCGAGCGGCTCGACCTGCCGTTCCTGAAACACCATTCCAATTCG
>JAKAIH010000244.1 GCA_021825225.1 Pseudomonadota bacterium | reverse complement strand
CAACTGCACAGCCCGGCGTTTTTCAACGAACCCGCTGCGCGCCTGGCGCGGCTGCTCGCGGCGCACAGCTGCTTCGACCAGGTGTTCTTCTGCAACAGCGGCGCGGAGGCCAACGAGGGCGCGATCAAGCTCGCGCGCAAATGGGGCGCGAGGTATCGCGGCGGCGCCCACGAAATCGTCACCTTCGACAACGCGTTCCACGGCCGCACGCTCGCCACCATGTCGGCTTCGGGCAAGCCGCAGTGGAAAGATTTGTTCGAACCCAAGGTGGCGGGGTTCCCCAAGGCGCCGTTCGGCGATCTCCAGGCGGTGGCCAGGTTGATCGGCGCGCGCACCGCCGCGGTGATGCTGGAGCCGGTGCAGGGCGAGGCGGGCGTGATCCCGGCGACGCCGGAATTCATGCAGGGCCTGCGCGCGCTCACGCGGGAGCGCGGCGTGCTCCTGATCGCCGACGAGATCCAGACCGGCATGGGGCGCACCGGCAGGCTGTTTGGCTACGAGCATGCCGCGATCGAGCCCGACATCATGACCCTGGGCAAAGGCCTGGGCGGGGGCGTGCCGCTCGCCGCGCTGCTCGCGCGCGAGCCGGTGTGCTGCTTCGAGCCCGGCGACCAGGGCGGCACTTTCAACGGCAATCCGCTGATGACGGCGGTCGGTTGCGCGGTGATCGAGGCGCTGCTCGCGCCGGGTTTTCTCGACGCGGTTGCGCGCAAGGGCGAATATCTGCGCGCGCGGCTCGCGCAGCTTTCCGCCAAGCACAAGCTGGGCGAAGTGCGCGGTGCGGGTCTGTTGCTGGCGCTCGATCTGGGATCGGATACCGGGCCGCAGTTGGTGCCGCGTGCGCTGGAGCGCGGCCTGCTGCTCAACGCGCCGCGGCCGCATTTGCTGCGCTTCATGCCGGCGCTGAACGTCGCCGACGACGAGATCGACGCGATGACCGAATTGCTCGACGTGCTGCTGCGGGAAGCAGCGTAACCGCGTAGGGCGCAACAGCGCAGTGTACTGCGCCGGAGGAGGTGAATCGCGGGAAGGGCGGCGCAATCGGCTTCGCCCATTGCGCCCTACGTCATTGCCCGGAAGTGCCCGTCAAATCCGGCTTTCCGGGCGGTCTACATATTCGGGTAATTCGGTCCGCCGCCGCCTTCGGGAACAACCCAGTTGATGTTCTGCGTCGGGTCCTTGATGTCACAGGTCTTGCAGTGCACGCAGTTCGCGGCGTTGATCTGCAGCCGGTCGCTGCCGTCGTCGTTCTTGACGAATTCGTACACGCCGGCCGGGCAATAGCGCTGCTCCGGACCCGCGTAGAGCGCGAGGTTGACGTTCACCGGGACGGCCGGGTCCTTCAGCGTCAGGTGGCAGCGCTGATTTTCCTCGTGGTTGACGTTGGAGATGAACAGCGACCCGAGCTTGTCGAAGGTGAGCTTGCCGTCGGGTTTGGGGTAGTCGATCTTCGGGCAATCCGCGGCTTTCCTGAGCTGACTGTGATCGTCGTGGTTGTGCAGCGTCCACGGCGCCTTGCCCTGAAACACGAAGGTGTCGATCGCCGAGTACGCGAGGCCCCCCCACAGGCCCCAGCGGAAAGACGGGCGGATGTTGCGCACGCGGTAGAGTTCGTCCCAGATCCAGGTCTTGCGCACGTTCTCGGCGTAGCTCTTCACTTCCTGCCGGCCTTCCTGCGCCAGCGCGTCGTACACGGCTTCGGCCGCGGTCATGCCCGACTTCATCGCAGTGTGGATGCCCTTGATCTTGGCATTGTTGAGGAAGCCCGCCGTATCGCCGACCAGCATGCCACCGGGGAAAGTGAGCTTGGGCAGCGACTGGAATCCGCCTTCGCTGATCGCGCGCGCGCCGTAGGCGATGCGCCGCCCGTCCTCGAAGAAGCCGCGGATCGCCGGGTGCGTCTTGAAGCGCTGGAATTCGTCGAATGGGCTCATCCACGGGTTCTGGTAATCCAGGCCGACGACGAAGCCGACGGCGATCTGGTTGTTCTCCATGTGGTACAGGAACGATCCGCCATAGGTCTGCCGGTCCACCGGCCAGCCGGTGGTATGAACGATGAGGCCCGCCTGGTGGCGCTCGGGCTTCACTTCCCACAATTCCTTGATGCCGATGCCGTAAGCCTGCGGATCCACGCCTTCGCGCAGATTGAATTTCTGCATCAAGGTCTTGCTGAGCGAACCGCGGCAGCCTTCGGCGAATATCGTCTGCTTCGCGTGCAGTTCCATGCCGGGCTGGTAGTTCTCGGTGTGCTGTCCGTCCTTGCCTATGCCGAGGTCGCCGGTGGCCACGCCCTTGACCGAGCCGTCCTCGTGGTAGAGCACTTCCGCGGCGGCGAAGCCGGGGTAGATCTCGACGCCCAATCCTTCGGCCTGCTGACCCAGCCAGCGGCACAGATTACCCAGGCTGATGATGTAATTGCCGTGGTTGTGCATGGTCGGCGGCGTCGGCAGCTTGATGGCGCGCTTTTCGGTGAGGAAGAGAAAGCGGTCTTCGCCCGCGGGCGTGTTCAGCGGCGCACCCAGCGCTTTCCACTCGGGCAGGAGTTCGTCGAGCGCGCGCGGTTCGAGCACCGCGCCGGAGAGGATGTGGGCGCCGATCTCCGAGCCCTTCTCGATCAGGCAGACATTGATCTCGCGCCCTTTTTCTGCAGCGAGCTGTTTCAGGCGTATGGCACAGGAGAGCCCCGAGGGCCCGCCGCCGACGATCACTACATCGTATTCCATCGCTTCGCGTTGCATATCGCTCTCCAGTTCTTCGGTCGCGGCAGCGCGCGTTCAGCGGCGCGGTCCGGCCGCGTCCGCTGCAACAGGCGCGAGGTACTGTGCCTATTCAAGCTGAGGCGAATTATAATGCGAGTCCTTGTTCCGCGACACCAATACGATGACCTCTGCGAAGCGCAAGCTCGTGCATACCGAAGTCATGCCCATACGCTGGGGCGACATGGATGCCATGGGCCACGTCAACAACACGGTCTATTTCCGCTACATGGAGCAGGCGCGCATCTCCTGGTTCGAGACCATAGGCGCGCGTTCCGCAATCAAAGGGCAGGGGCCGGTGATCGTCAATGCGAGCTGCACCTTCATCAAGCAGCTGGTGTATCCGGGCAACGTGGAGATCAGGACTTACGTAGGCGCGCCAGGGCGCAGCAGCCTGGAGACCTACCTCGAACTGCGGCCCAGCTACGACCCGGAGCGGATTTACGCCGAGGGCGCGGCCAAAGTCGTCTGGGTGGACTACGCACTTGAAAAATCGGTGCCGCTGCCCGACGGTATCCGCAAACTTATCGGACATTGAATCATGCCAATCGAAAAACCGCTGTGGGAACCCAGTCAGGCGCGCATCGCCGGCGCCAATGTCACCGCTTTCGCGCGCGCGGCGATCCGCGACTGGGGCCTCAAGTTCAATACCTATCCTGCGTTCTATCAGTGGAGCGTGGATGCGCCCGAGCAGTTCTGGGCTTCGCTGTGGCGCTACGCCGAGGTGAAAGCCAGCGTGCGCGGCGAGCGCGTGCTGGTGCACGGCGAGCGCATGCCGGGCGCGCACTGGTTTCCGGATGCGCGCCTCAATTTCGCCGAAAACCTGCTGCGCCGCCGCGATACGGCCGACGCCATGGTGTTCTGGGGCGAAGACAAGGTGCAGCGACGCCTGTCGCATGCCGATCTCTACGCCGGCGTGGCGCGCCTGGCGCAGGCGCTGCGCGCCGCAGGCGTGCAGCGGGGAGACCGTGTTGCCGGCTACCTGCCCAACCTGCCCGAAACCATCATGGCCATGCTCGCCGCCGCCAGCATCGGCGCCATCTGGTCCTCATGCTCGCCCGATTTCGGCGTGCAGGGGGTACTCGACCGTTTCGGCCAGATCGAGCCCAAAGTCCTGTTCGTCGCCGACGGCTATTGGTACAACGGCAAGTCCATCGATGCGCTAGCCAAGGTGGCCGAGATCGCGCGCTGCCTGCCCTCGGTCGAGCGCGTGGTGGTGGTGCCCTACGTGGCCGTGGCACCCGACGTGTCGGGCGTGCCGAAGGCCCGGCTGCTGGCCGATTTCGTCGCGCCCCATGCCGCACGCGACATCGAGTTCGCGCAGCTGCCTTTCGACCACCCGCTGTACATCATGTATTCCTCAGGCACCACGGGCGTGCCCAAGTGCATCGTGCACGGCGCCGGCGGCACCCTGCTGCAGCACCTGAAGGAGCATCAGCTGCATACCGACGTCAAGCCCGGCGACCGGCTGTTCTACTTCACCACCTGCGGCTGGATGATGTGGAACTGGCTCGCTTCTGGCCTGGCATCGGGCGCGACGCTGCTCTTGTACGACGGCTCGCCTTTCATCCGCCGCGGCGCGATCCTGTTCGATTTTGCCGAGAGCGAGCGCATGACCCACTTCGGCACCTCGGCCAAGTTCATCGACGCGATCTGCAAGATCAACCTCAGGCCGCGCGAGACGCACGACCTGTCGCGCCTGCGCGCCATTCTTTCCACGGGGTCACCGCTGGCGCCGGAGAGCTTCGACTACGTCTACCGCGACATCAAGGCCGACGTCTGCCTGTCGTCGATTTCCGGCGGCACCGACATCGTTTCCTGTTTCGTGCTGGGCAATCCGGTGCTGCCGGTGTATCGCGGCGAGATCCAGTGCCGCGGCCTGGGGATGAAAGTCGAGGTGTACGACGAGCGCGGCAAGCCGGTGCAGGGAAAGAAGGGCGAGCTGGTGTGCACGCGGCCGTTCCCGTCGATGCCGGTCGGATTCTGGAACGACCCCGAGGGCAGGAAATATCACGAAGCCTATTTCGCCAAGTACCCGAACGTGTGGTGCCATGGCGACTACGTCGAGCTCACCGCGCGCGGCGGCATGGTCATCTACGGGCGCTCGGACGCCGTGCTCAATCCGGGCGGCGTGCGCATCGGCACCGCCGAGATCTACCGGCAGGTGGAGCAGCTGGACGAAGTGCTGGAGTCTCTGGTCATCGGCCAGGACTGGAACAAGGACGTGCGGGTGGTGCTGTTCGTCAAGCTGCGCGAAGGGCTGGCGCTGAACGATGCGCTGGTCGAT
>JAKAIH010000243.1 GCA_021825225.1 Pseudomonadota bacterium | reverse complement strand
GCCCCTCGCGCCCGATGCCGCTTGCCTTGATGCCCCCGTATGCGAGCTGGTCCGTGCGCCAGGTGGAAGTGCCGTTGACGATCACCCCGCCCACGCGCAGCGCGCGGATGGCATCGAATGCCACCTGTATCGATTTGGTGAAAATTCCACATTGCAATCCGTATTGCGAGGCGCTGATGCTCTCGAACAGCGGCGGCAAATCGGTGTAGCGTTGCACCGTCACCACCGGTCCGAAAATTTCCTCGCACACCACGCGCATCGAGGGCTGCACATCCACGAGCACCGTCGGCGCGTAGGCCGCACCCAGGCGCGCGGCGCCGGTCAGAGCGCGCGCGCCTTTGGCGATCGCCTCGGCCACCCAGTTCTCCACGCGCTTCGCCGCCGCCTCGTCGATCAGGGTGCCGACATCGGTCGCCGGATCGAGCGGGTCGCCCAGGCGCAAGGTCTTCACCTCCTGTACCATGCGCTCCACGAATTTTTCGTACAGGCTATCGTGCACGTAGACGTTCTGCACCGAAATGCAACTCTGCCCCGCAAGCCGCATCGAATTGCGCGCGCACTGCGGTGCGGCTTCCTCCACCGACGCATCGGCATGCACGATGGTGGTGCCATTGCCGCCGAGCTCCAGCGCCACCCGGCGCAGCCCGCTCGCGGCCTTGATCTCCTCCCCTACCCGACTCGATCCGGTGAAGGTCACGAAATCGACGCGCGGATCGCGCACCAGCGCCGGTCCGACCGTGTTGCCGTAGAGCAGATTGACGAAGCCCGGCGGCGCGCCGGCGTCGGCAAACAGTTCCACCAGCTTGCTCACCACCCAGGGAGACTGCGGCGGCGCCTTGAGTACGATGGTATTGCCGGCCGCGATGGCCGGTCCGATCTTGTGGCAGGCGAGATTGAACGGCGCATTGAACGGCGTAATGCCGGCCACCACGCCCACAGGAAAGCGCAGCAGGAATGCGAGTTTGCCCGCGCCCATCGCAGAGCCGTCCAGCGGAACCTGTTCGCCCTGAATGCGGATCGCCTCTTCCGCCGACAGCAGGATGGTGTCCTGCGAGCGCAGCACCTCGCCCCTGGCGTCCTTGAGCGCCTTGCCGGTCTCGCGCGACATCACTTCGGCGATGCCCTCGGCGCGCTCGACCAGCAGTGCCCCGACCCGGCGCAGCAGTGCCGCGCGTTCATAACCGGGCATTGCCGCGGCCTTGGGTTTGGCGGCGACGGCAGCGGCGAGCGCGTCATCGAGATCCTGCAGCGTGGACTCGGGCGCACGCGCCACACAGCTGCCGCGGTAGGGATCGACCACATCGCGCTCATTGGCGCCCAGGCGCCATTGACCGCCGATGTACATCTTCAGACGCGCCGCGCGCGCTTCGGTGGCAGTACCAGCGTTGACGCGGGAATTGGACATGTCCTGCCTCGAAATTGACATAATTGCGGGTGATCGCCGCTCGCTAAGCGCGAATTATACCCAGGAAAGCATCATCATCGGCAATATGAAGCGGTATTTGCCATTATGAAAGTCTAGATCAACCCGATTACAATATCACCCTAAGCAGACTGACGAGGTTTGGGTCCCATGACCGTTCGAGACTATGACGTAATCGTGATCGGCGGAGGCAATGCCGCCCTGTGCGCGGCACTGACCGCGCGCGAAGCCGGCGCCAGCGTGCTGTTGCTGGAATCCGCGCCGCGCGCCTGGCGCGGCGGCAATTCGCAGCACACGCGCAATCTGCGCTGCATGCACGACGCCCCGCAGGACGTGCTCACCGAAGCCTATCCGGAAGAGGAATACTGGCAGGACCTGAGGAAGGTCACCGGCGGCCTCACCAACGAGACGCTTGCGCGGCTGGCGATCCGTTCTTCTGCCAACTGCCGCGACTGGATGCGCCGGCACGGCGTGCACTTCCAGCCCTCGCTCTCGGGCACACTGCAATTGTCGCGCACCAACGCCTTCTTCCTCGGCGGCGGCAAGGCGCTGGTCAACGCCTACTATCGCAGCGCCGAGAAGCTGGGCGTGCACATCCGCTACGAGGCAGCGGTGGACCGGTTGGAACTCAGAGACGACCGCTTCGTTGCCGCATACGTCGGCAGCGAGCGCGTCGAGGCCAAGGCCTGCGTAGTCGCCAGCGGCGGCTTCGAATCGAACCGCGAATGGATGCGCGAAGCCTGGGGCCAGGTCAATGGCGAATGGGTGGCCGACAATTTCCTGATCCGCGGCACACGCTTCAACATGGGCGTGCTGCTGAAGTTCCTGATCGGCGCCGGCGCCGACGCCATCGGCGATCCGACGCAGTCGCATTGCGTGGCCATCGACGCGCGCGCGCCGCTGTACGACGGCGGCATCTGTACGCGCGTCGACAGCGTCTCGCTGGGTATCGTGGTGAACAAGGACGCCGCGCGCTTCTACGACGAGGGCGAGGATTTCTGGCCCAAGCGCTACGCCATCTGGGGCCGGCTGGTGGCACAGCAGCCCGGGCAGATCGCCTACTCAGTGATCGACGCCAAGGCCATCGGACGCTTCATGCCGCCAGTGTTCCCGGGGGAGAAGGCGCAGACCCTGCCCGAACTCGCGCGCAAGCTCGGCCTGGACGAGGCGGCGCTCGCGCGCACGGTCAGCGATTACAACACCGCCTGCCGGCCGGGGCGCTTCGACCATGCGGCGCTCGACGACTGCGCCACCGCCGGGCTTGCGCCGCCGAAGACCCACTGGGCGCGCCCGCTCGACACCGCACCCTATTATGCGTACCCGCTGCGGCCCGGCATCACCTTCACCTACCTCGGCGTGAAGGTGAACGAACAGGCGGCGGTGCATTTCGCCGGGCGCCCCAGCCCCAATCTGTATGCCGCCGGCGAGATCATGGCCGGCAATGTGCTCGGCAAGGGCTACACCGCCGGCGTCGGCATGACCATAGGCACCGCCTTCGGGCGCATCGCCGGCACCCAGGCCGCAGCGGCCGCACTCAATAAAGGAGAAGCGCGTGCAGCCGCTTGATCTGCCTACCCGCGGCGCGGACGAAGCGGCGACCGAGGCCGCAACTGACGCCGCCGCCGAGGCGGCGCGGCAACTGCAAATCTGCAATGCCTGCCGCTATTGCGAAGGCTTTTGCGCGGTGTTTCCCGCGATGACGCGCCGGCTCGAATTCGGCAAGCCCGAGGTCGATTACCTGGCGAATCTGTGCCACAACTGCGGTGCCTGCCTGCACGCCTGCCAATACGCGCCGCCGCATGAATTCGCGGTCAATATTCCGCAGGCCATGGCCAGGGTGCGCGTGCACAGCTACGCCGACTACGCCTGGCCGCAGTCGCTGGGGCGCCTGTACAAACACAATGGCCTCGCGCTCGCGCTCGCGCTGGCCGCTGGCCTCGCGCTGTTCCTGCTGCTCGCGCTCGCGCTCAACGGCACTCTGGCGCAGGGGCCGCTGGCGGGGAACTTCTACCGCGTGTTTCCGCATAACCTGATCGTGTACATGTTCGCTCCGATATTTCTGTTTGCGCTGCTGGCGCTGGCGCTGGGCGTGCGCGGATTCTGGAGGGAGATCTCGCCGGGCGAACGCGCGACGGATGCGCCGGGCGCTGCCGCGGCCGAGGCCACGCGCGATGCATTGCGCCTGAAATATCTCGACGGCGGCCACGGCCAGGGCTGCAACGAGACGGACGACGCGTTCACGCTGTGGCGCCGGCGCTTTCACCACTTTACCTTCTACGGCTTCCTTTTGTGCTTCGCCGCGACCTCGGTGGCGACGCTCTATCATTATTTGTTCGGCTGGCATGCGCCCTATGCGCTCACCAGCCTGCCGGTGCTGCTCGGCACCGCGGGCGGCGTCGGCCTGCTCATCGGGCCGGCCGGGCTGCTGTGGCTGAACCTGCGCCGCCACCCGCTGCACGGCGACGCCGCGCAGAAACCCATGGACCGCGGCTTCATCGCGCTGCTGTTCTTCGCCAGCGCGAGCGGCCTCGCCTTGCTCGCCTGGCGCGACAGCGGCGCAATGGCGCTGCTGCTGGCGCTGCACCTCGCCGTGGTGATGGCGCTGTTCCTGACGCTGCCCTACGGCAAATTCGCCCACGGCATCTACCGCTCGGCAGCGCTGCTCAAGTGGGCGGTCGAAAAGCGCCAGCCCAACCGCCTGCAGCTCGGCTCCGAATGAGCCGCGGCTTTTGTTGCGATCGAAACCGGCGACCGGGCTGAGCATGGCTCGCGGCGCCAGCGCAGCGGTCTATGACGTGGTGGTCGTCGGCGGCGGCGGCGCCGGCCTCGCCGCGGCGATCGAAGCGCGCAAAGCCGGGCGCGAGGTCCTGTTGCTGGAGAAGAATCCGGCGCTGGGCGGCTCGACCGCCTGGTCCATCGGCTCTATCACTGCCACTGCAACGCCGCATCAGATCCGGCGCGGCATCAAGGACTGCCCGGCGGACCACTGGGCCGACATGCCCGCGTTCGCGGGCGAGCTCGCGCCGCGGGACAACGACGTGCTGCGCCGCATCCTGTGCGACGAGGTTCCGCACGCGTTTCGCTGGCTCATGGACTGCGGCGTGCGCTTCTACGGCCCGGTGGCCGAACCGCCGCACCGCAAACCGCGCATGCACACGGTGTTGCCGAATTCCGGCTCCTACATCTATCACCTGCAGTGCCACGCACGGCGCCTCGGCGTGCACATCCTGACGAACACGCGCGCAGAGGCGCTGATCAGCGAGGGCGGCCGCGTCTGCGGCGTGCGCTGCGGCGCAGCCGGCGGGCAGCGCGAATTTCGCGCGCGCGGCGGCGTCGTCCTCGCCGCCGGCGATTTCACCAACAGCGCGGAGCTCAAGGCGCGCTTCATGGGGCCGCAGGAGGCCAAAATCGAAGGCGTCAATGTCACCGCTACCGGCGACGGCCAGCTGATGGCGGAAAAACTCGGCGCGCGCATTCTCAACGGCGACCTGGCCCTGGGTCCCGAGATCCGTTTCATGCCGCCCGCGCGCGACGCGCTGGTGCGCCTGCTGCCGCCGTGGCCGGCGCTCGCGGTGTTCATGCAATGGGCGCTGGAACACCTGCCGCAGGCGATCCTGCGTCCCTTCCTGATG
>JAKAIH010000242.1 GCA_021825225.1 Pseudomonadota bacterium | reverse complement strand
TGCGCTCGCCCTGCGCGATGCCGAGTCTGGCGCAGTCGGCAGGATGGATCAGCGCGCCAGGTCGCTGCTCGCGCTTGCGCGAGCCCGGCGTCTCGGTGAACGTGGTATTGAGGAAGGAGCGCGCCGGCGCCGCCACCATGCGAAACGGGTGCTCCGCATCGGCCTCTTCGATAGCCGCATAGTGGTCGGGCAGCGCGGGCATGCCGGCGAAGCCCGGGCCGAGCTTCGCCCAGTCGGGCTTGAAATGAAAGCGCGCATCGGGCTGCGGAAAGCCGTGGATGAAATGCGCGGTGTCGAAATCCGGCTGGCGGTCGATCCAATGCAGCCGGCCGAGCTCGTCGAAACCGGGGTAGCCCGAAGCCTTGAGGGTGTGATCGATGATTTCGCGCGCGCTCATGTCGAAGCCGGGATGCTCCGCGCCTAGGCGCTTGGCCAGCGCGCAGATCACCTCGTGATTGGAGCGTGCCTCCGCGTAGGGCTCGATGATCTTCGGGCCGAGCTGCAGGTGCGAATGGCCGCTGGACTGGTACAGGTCGTCGTGTTCGAGGAACATGGTGGCCGGCAGCACGATATCGGCGAGTCTTGCCGTGTCGGTCAGGAACTGCTCGTGCACGCACACGAACAGGTCGGGCCGCCTGAATCCCTGCTGCACCTTGAGCACTTCCGGCGACACCACCACGGGATTGGTGTTCTGGATGATCATCGCCGTGACCGGGGGACCGGCGCCGAGATCGCGCTTGTCTCCGCTGAGGATCGGGCCGACGCGCGACTGGTCCAGCATGCGCACCGACAAGTCCCGCCGGTCCAGGCCCATGATCAGGCTGCGGTCGAGCTTGTAGATGTCGCCGTTGTTGTAGAACGTGCCGCCGCCCCGGACTTTCCATTTGCCGGCGACCGTGGCGAGGCAGGATACCGCGTGCATATTGGCCGCGCCGTTGCGGCTGCGCGACAGGCCGAAGCCGAGGCGGATGAAGGCGCGCTCGGTGCCGGCGTAGAGCCTGGCCAGGGCTTCGATTTCGCCAACCTCGAGGCCGGTGATCGCCGCGGCCCATTGCGGCGTGCGCGTCGCCAGATGCGCTTCGAGCGCCTCCGGCGCGTCGGCGTGGCTGCGCATGTAGCCGCGGTCGGCATGCCCGTCGCGAAACAAAACGTGCATGATGGCGCAGGCGAGCGCGCCGTCGGTGCCGGGGCGCAGGCACACATGCTGGTCGGCGACTTTGGCGGTGGCGGTGCGGTAGGGATCGACCACGATCAGCCGCGCGCCGCGCTCGCGCCGTGCGCGCGCGATATGGGTCATGACGTTGACCTGGGTCGATACCGGATTGGTGCCCCAGACGATGATCAGGTCGGCTTCGCCCATTTCGCGCGGATCCGGCCCCATTTTCGCGCCGACGCCGGCGCGCCAGCCGGCATCGGCGAGCGTGTTGCAGATGGTCGAGTGCTGGCGCGACCAGCGCATCGCGTGGCGCAGGCGTTCGATGCCGTCGCGCTGCACCAGGCCCATGGTGCCGGCGTAGAACAGCGGCCAGACGGACTCGAGCCCGTAGCGCTGCGCCGCGCGGGCGAACGCTTCGGCGACTTCGTCCAGCGCCGCGTCCCAGCCGATCGTCTCGAATTCGCCGCTCGCCTTCGCGCCCTTGCGCCGCAGCGGCTGTTTGAGACGGTCCGGGTGATGCACGCGCTCGGCGTAGCGCGACACTTTCTCGCAGATGACGCCGGCAGTGCAGGAATTGCCCGCGGCGCCGCGCAGCCTGCCGATGCGAAAATCGTCCAGGCGCTCCACTTCGAGCGCGCAGGTGCTGGGGCAGTCGTGCGGGCAGGCGCTGTGGACGATGCCGGCTAATTTGTCTGCGGTTTGGGTCATGCCGGCTAATTTGTCTGCGGTTTGGCTCATGCCGGATTATAGGCTAGGGGCGGCGGTATTCGCTCGCGTGCGCTTGGCATATAATCGCCGTGGGGATTTCCAGACTTGTTCTAAGGGAGAGGCCAACAATGAACCTAATACGCAGTGCAGTGGTTTCCGTAATGGGACTGACACTCGCGGTCGCGGCCGGCACGGCTTGCGCCAAACAGACAGTCAAGCTGGTGTTCATCGGTCCGCTCACCGGCGGTGTTTCGGCCAACGGCATCGGCGGGCGCAACTCGGCCGATCTCGCGGTGCGCCTCAAGAACGAGGACCCCAAGGCCAAGTACAAGTACGAGCTGATCAGCTACGACGACGAGTGCAAGCCGAACATCGCGGTGCAGGTGGCGACCAAGGCGGCCGCCGACAACTCGATCATCGCCGGCGTCACCCACTATTGCTCGGTCACCGCGGTGGCGACGGTGGACACTTATCACAAGTTCGGGCTGCCGGTCATCGTCTGGGGCGCGGTGCTGCCTTCGGTCACCTACGCCAACAAGTACGCCGAAATCCATCGCGTCAACGGCACCATGATCAACCAGAATCAGGTCGCGGCCAAGTTCATGACCGGCATGAAGTTCAAGCGCTGGGTGGTGATCCATGACACCACCGACTACGGCAAGGGCCACAACCAGTACTTCAGCGAAGCGCTGAAGAAGGACGGCGGCCAGATCGTCGGCACCTTCGGCGTGACCGCCGACCAGCAGGACTTCACCACCGAGCTCACCAAGGCGAAGGAACTCAAGCCCGACGTGATCTACTTCGGCGGTCTGACGCCGCTCGGGGTGCGCATCCGCTCGCAGATGGAGAAACTCGGCATCCACGCGGTATTCGAGGGCACCTCGGGGATCAAGTCGGACGCCTTCATCGAAGGCCTGGGCAACAAGCTCGCCGAAGGTTCGCTGTCCTTCATCGAGGGCGCGCCCTGGGAGAAGCTGCCCGGCGGCCTCTACTTCACCGGCAAGTACGCGCAGCAGAAATACAACGAGGCGCCCGAGGCCTATGGCCCGTTCGCCTTCGCCGCGGCCAATCTGCTGATCGATGCGATCGAGAAAGTCGGCCCCAACCGCAGGAAAGTGACCGCCGAGCTTGCCAACGTCAAGGACCGCGACTCGATCATCGGCAAAGTCACCTTCGACGACCATGGACAGAACATCGTGCCGCTGATCACCAAGTACGTGGTGCAGGACGGCAAATGGGTGGTTTGGGAAGAGAGCGAGTACGCCTCGGGCAAGCGCAAGCTGAAAGCGCTATAGCGAGCATCGTTTTGCGCGGACGAGAAGCCGTCCGCGCGGATCACCGCTTGCGCGCGGATGAAATGCCATCCGCGCACAATCGGCGATCTTGTATAAACCCCTATGCTGCATTTGGTGTTAATAATAACCGTGTTTTCCGTGCGGATACGCTTTTCATCCGCGCGGAAAACACGGTTGGCGCGCGCAGCGCGCAAGGTTTTCGAATCTCCGCATTTGAATCATTCCCATGACTCTCGGTCTGCTTAGCCAATACGTCTTCAACGGCCTGATGCTGGGCATGATCTACGCCATGGTGGCGGTCGGGTTCACGCTGTTCTTCGGCGTGCTCGACGTGATCAAGTTCTCCCACGGCGACGTGCTCATGGTAGGCGCGTTCACCGGGCTCGCGACCTACCTCGGCCTGGAGGCGATCGGCGTCGATTCGCCTGCGGTGCAGCTGCTGGTGATGACGCTGGTGGCGACGCTGTCGATGGCGCTGCTCGGCGCCCTGATCGCGAAGTACCTGGTGCTGCCGCTGCGCCTGGCGCCGCCGCTCAATACGCTGCTGATCACGCTGATGCTCGGTTCGGTGCTGCGCGAGTCGGTGCGCCTGTTTTATCCGCAGGGCTCCAATCCGAAGCCGTTTCCGCGCCTGCTGCCGGCCGAATCGGTGAGCTTCGGCGCGTTCACGCTGCGCGCCGACAGCATGATCCTGCTGCTCGCGGGGCTGGCCGCGATCGTCGCGGTGCATCTGGTGATCAACCGCAGCAAGCTCGGCCTCGCGATCCGCGCGGTGGCGCAGGACGCGGAGACCGCGCGCATCATGGGCATCAATTTCGAGTTCATCGTGCTGCTCACCTTCGGCATCGGCTCGGGCATGGCGGCGCTCGGCGGCCTCATGAACGGCCTGTACTACAACGAGATCAACTTCGGCATCGGCCTGCTGCTGGGCGTGATCGGCTTCTCCGCCGCGGTGGTCGGCGGCCTGGGCAACATCTACGGCGCGATCCTCGGGGGGTTCCTCTTTTCCGCGCTGCAAAGCGTGGGCGCGGTGGCGCTGCCGGCCCTGTTCCCGGGCACCTCGACCGCCTACAAGGACGTGTTCGCGTTCGCCGTGGTGATCATCTTCATGGCCTGGCGGCCCACCGGCCTGATCGCCGAGAAGAAGAGCGAGCGCGTATGAAGCGCCTCATCGATCCGGCCTCGGCTTTCCCCGCGCTGCTCAGCATGGCGGGCATCACGCTGTTCGCTTTGCTGTTCCTGCATGCGGAATCGCAGGAGACGGTGCTCGGCCTCATCGCCGGCGCCGTGGTGATCCTGGTCGTGCTTGCGCGCTTCGGCTGGAACGCGCGCGCCGCCGCTTCGTTCGCCGGCCACAGCCGCGCGGGAAATGCTTCGGTATTGATCGGCGTGCTGCTCGTCGTCGCGCTATTCTACGACCAGCATTTCCCCTTGCTGATGCTGGCCTCGGTGCTGCTCTACATCGTGGTCTGCCTCGGCCTCAACCTGCAGTTCGGCTACGCCGGCGTGGTGAATTTCGCCGGCGCGGCCTTCTTCGGCATCGGTTGCTACACCGCGGCGGTGCTGACCGAACACACGCCGCTGCCGCATCTGCTGGTGGTGCTCGCAAGCGGCATCATGGCTGCAGTCATAGGCTCGCTCCTGATCCTGCCGGTGCTGCGCACCTACGGCCACTACGCCGCGCTGGTCACCATCGCCTTCGGCATTTTGTTCCGCGTGTTCCTCGAGGTGAACGACGCGCTGGGCGGACCGCAGGGCATGAAGCTGCCGGGGATGGAGATTTTCGGCTGGAAGCTGAACGACGGCCTCGTTTTCGGCGACATCGAACTGTCCTTCTATGCCAATTACGTGCTGGTCGCGCTGGTCATGGCCGCCATTGCCTTCATGCTGGTGCGGCGCC
>JAKAIH010000241.1 GCA_021825225.1 Pseudomonadota bacterium | reverse complement strand
CGTCGGCGTGGGCAATGTAAGGCGGCAGCGGCAGATGGCCATGGTGCTCGAGCAGTTCGAGCACGCCGAGCGCGCCGGCAAAGCGCAGCAGGTACAGTTCGCCGCGGCGCTCCAGCACTTCGGCCTGCAGCGCCGCCTCGAATGTCAGCCGTGTGCCCGGCCTGGGCGGGTGACTTGCGCGCATCTGCACCAGCGCCTCGTGCGTGCCGGTAATGCGCTCCACCAGCGCCTCGATTTTTCCGCCGCTCGCCTTGACCCCGTACAGGCGTGCCTTGATCACGCGCGTGTCGTTGCACACCAGCAGGTCGCCCGGGCTTAGAAATTGCGGCAACTCGGCGAAATGGTGATCGGACAGGCTTGCGCCCGCGAGTCGCAGCAGACGACTCCCCGCGCGCTCCTGCGCGGGGAATTGCGCGATCAGTTCGGCTGGCAGGGAGTAATCGAAATCGTCCAGTGTGAGCGGCATTACGGGGCCGTCTCGGTTGAGGTGAGGCGCCAATTAGAGCATAATTCGCCTCCCTTGCGCTCCGTTCGGGGCGAGCGGCCGGGATGGCGGAATTGGTAGACGCACGGGACTCAAAATCCCGCGACTTTACGGTCATGGGGGTTCGATTCCCCCTCCCGGCACCAAAGAAAAGGCCCAAGACAAATAATGTGTTGGGCCCAAGCGTTCAAAGGGGAGGAGGAGACAAATGACTTTGAACGAGTCTCCATAATCCGCCCATGACGAAGGCCGGGATTGACAAAAATCATAAAAGGCACGGATTTGGCGCAAGCGCGCCTGCGCGTGCGTGCGGATTTCACACCGTGGGATAATGGCGCGCCGTCTGGCACTGCGGGTGTCGATCCCGAATAACCACAAAACGGAGAATGCATGGCTGACATACACATGATCCGCGCCGAGCCGCTCGGCGCGGCGATACGCGAACTGGTGCGCGGTTTCGGCTCGGAGGAGCGCGAGGTCGAACTGGTCACCGAAAATCTGATCCAGGCCAATCTCACCGGCCACGATTCGCACGGCATCGGCATGCTGCCGCGCTATTCCCAGGCCTGGGTCGAGGGCGGGCTGAAGGAAAATGCGCACGTCAAAACGCTGATGGACGGAGGCGCGTTGCTGCGCCTTGACGGCCAGCGCGGATTCGGCCAGGTGATCGGCCACGAGGCGATGACGCTCGCAATCGAGCGTGCGAAGAAATTCGGCAGCTGCATCATGGCGCTGGGCAACGCCCACCACCTGTGCCGCATTGGCGCCTGGGCGGAGATGGCAGTAGCCGAGGGTTTCGTCTCGATCCACTTCGTCAATGTCATCTCGCGGCCCATCGTCGCGCCCTTCGGCGGCCGCGACGCGCGTTTCGGCACCAACCCGTTCACCGTAGGCATCCCGGTAGCCGGGCGCGATCCGATCCTGCTCGACTTCGCCACCAGCGTAATCGCGCAGGGCAAGGCGCGCGTCGCGCACAACAAAGGCGAGAAGCTGCCGCTCGGGCGCATCATCGACGATAAAGGCAACGACAGCGACAATCCCGGCTACGCCGTGGTCGAACCGCTGGGTTCGATCCTCGCCTTCGGCGAGCACAAGGGCTACGGCATGGCCGTCGCCTGCGAGCTGCTCGGCGGCGCGCTCGCCGCGGGGCTCGCCTGCGGCGGGCCCGCTACGGGCGAAAAGCGCGTGCTGAACGGCATGCTCAGCATCATCCTCGATCCGAAGGCGATCGCCGACGTGGCGACGTTCGAGCGCGAAACCCGTGCTTTCCTCGACTGGGTCACCGCATCGCCGCCGCGCGCCGGTTTCGACAAGGTGCGTCTGGCGGGCGAACCGGAGCGTGAATGGCGCGCGAAGCGGCTCGCCGAGGGCATTCCGGTGGACGCGAACAGCTGGAACGAAATCCTCGAAGCCGCGGCGCGGTTGAAGGTAGACCCGGCCAGGATCAACCGGCTGGCGGGGATAATGGCCTGAGCGCCGGCCCGCAGCGCGCGATGTCGCTGGCCTGCTGCGGGCCAATGGAGTAACCTAGAGGCTGTTTTCCTGGGCCGTAGTGCAGTTCTAAAGGAACGCCTTCGTGTCGCGCCGTCCACTTGCCGCCGCTCCCGCCGCAGCCGTGTTGCGCGGCGACGCAACCTGCCTGCGGCAGGCGCGCTTCGCGCTCTAGGGGACGCAATGGGCGCGCACCGCGACTCCTTCGGCACTGTCGATTTTCTGCGCAACCTGCCGCTGTTTCGCGAACTCGATCTGTCCCAACTCGAAGCGATCGTCGCCGCCACTACGGAACAGCGCATCGCCGTGGGCGCCGCAGTGTTCCGCCGCGGCGATGCCTGCGACGGTATTCACGTCATCGTGGTGGGCCGGGTGAAGCTCGCTTTGCTCGCTCCGGCGGGCGCGGAAAAAGTGGTCGAGATCCTCGGCCCGGGCCAGAGCTTCGGCGAGGCGGTCATGTTCATAGACAGACCCTACAACCTGTACGCGGAAACCCTCGCCGATTCCCTGCTGTTGCATATCCGCAAGCATGCGATCCTGCACGCCGTGGAGTGCAACACCGATTTTGCGCGCCGCATGCTGAACGAGTTGTCGCAGCGCCAGTGCCGGCTGGTCGCCGACATCGAAGCCTACACACTGAAAAATGCCACCGAGCGCGTTACCGGCTACCTGCTGGCGGCGCTGGCCGGTCATGCGAGTCCGGAGCAGCCCGCCGATGTTCTGCTCGCGGCGAGCAAGAGCGTGCTCGCGTCCCGGCTCAACATCACGCGCGAGCATTTTTCGCGCATCCTGCACGACTTGTCGCACGCCGGGCTGATCCGCGTCAGCGGCCGCAATATCCACGTCCTCGACCCGGCTGGCCTGCGCGATCTCAAGAGCTGACACTGCGCTGAAATTGGGCTTCCCGGCGCAATGTCGCTGCGCCTGCGCGCGACGGGGGACTGGATTTTTCGCGACTTGCCCTCATGTCCAGGTGATCACGCTATCCGAGGCTACGGCATGAACGATCCGCTGCAAGTGGTATGCCCGCACTGCCACGTCACCAATCGCGTGCCGCCCGGGCGGCTGTCCGAAGGCGGCAATTGCGGCAAGTGCAAGCGCCCGCTGTTCACCGGCCATGCGGTCGCGCTCGACGGCGCCGGCTTCGAGCGGCATGTCGCCGCGAGCGACATTCCGCTGGTGGTGGATTTCTGGGCGCCCTGGTGCGCGCCCTGCCGCATGATGGCGCCGCATTTCGACAAGGCGGCTGCCGAGTTGGAGCCCGCAATGCGCCTGGCCAAGCTCAATACCGAAGAGGAGCAGTCGATCGCCGCGCGTTACGGCATCCGCAGCATTCCCACGCTGATCATGTTCCGCGGGGGCCGGGAGATTGCGCGCCAGTCGGGCGCCATGGATGGTGCGGCCCTGGTGCGCTGGGTGCGCAGCCAGGTCTGAGGCTCAAGCGACGGTGTAAACCTCGCCCTGCTGCGGCGCCTCCACGCGGGTCCAGCCGAGCTGCCTCTTGATCGCATCGCGGAAGCTGGCCGCCGTTTCGCGTTCGCCGTGGACCACGAAGGTGCGCCCGGGTGCATGCGCAAACCCGCGCAGCCAGTCGAGCAGCCCGTCCCGGTCGGCATGTGCCGAGAGACCGCCTATGGTGTGCAGCCGCGCGCGCACCGGGATGTCATCGTTGAAAATGCGCACGTTGCGGGCGCCGTCCACCAGGCGCCGGCCCAGGGTCCCTTCGGCCTGGAACCCGGTGATCAGCACCGCGCAGGAACTGCGCGGCAGGTTCCAGCGCAGATGGTGTTTGATGCGGCCGGCATCGCACATGCCGCTGGCCGAGATGATGATGGCGCCGGAGCGGATCTGGTTGAGCGCCATGGACTCCTCGACCTCGTGTGTATAGCGCAACTCCAGTTCGGCTGGATTCCCCCGCATCCAGCGGTCGAGCTCGCGCACTTGCGGGGCGAGCAGCTCCGGGTGCCGGCGCGTGATCAGCGTCGCCTTTTCGGCCATGGGCGAATCGATGAATACGCGCAGCGGCGGCAGCCTGCGCGAGCGCGCCAGCCTGGCCAGGGCATAGAGCACGGCCTGGGTGCGGCCGACGGCAAACGCGGGGATGATGACATTGCCGCTTGCGAGCGTGCCGGAGATGGCCGCAAGCAGCTCTGCCTGGGTTTCCGCCGGCGTCCTGTGCAGCCGGTTGCCATAGGTGGATTCGACCAGCAGCAGGTCGGCGCCGTCGATGTGCCGCGGAGGCGGCAGCAGGCCGTTTCCCGCCTGGCCCAGGTCCCCGGAAAATACCAGGCGGCGCGTGCCGGCGTCAGTGCGCACCTGCGCGTCGATGATGGCCGAGCCGAGTATGTGGCCGGCATCGTGGAATCGGCAGCTGAGCGTGGGGTGCGGGCGGAACTCGGTGTCGTAGGCAACCGTGCGCAACTGCGCCAGGCATGCGCGCGCCTGGTTCATGTTGTACAGCGGAGCCATGGGCCGGTGGCGGCGCTCGTCGCGGTGGCGCGAGCGCCACTCGGCTTCCTTCTCCTGCAGATGCGCGCTGTCGGCGAGCATGATCTCGAGCAGCTCGGCCGTGGTCGCGGTGACGTGGATCGGCCCGCGGTAACCCAATGCGTAAAGGCGCGGCAGCAAGCCCGAATGATCGATATGCGCGTGGGTGAGCAAAACGAAATCGAGCCGGCGCAGGTCGAAATCCAGCGCCGCCTGGTTCTTCGTCCAGGCCTCGTGCCCTCCCTGGAACATGCCACAGTCCACCAGAAAGCGCGCATCCCTGGTTTCCACCAGGGTGCAGGAACCGGTCACCTCGCCGGCGCCGCCGAGGAAGCTAAGTTTCATGCGTGCTTGCCATTGCGTTCACTCTGAGCGGGGAAAACGGCGCGCGCTTGATCAAAGTCAAGCGGCGCAGGCGCTGCCTGCCTACGATCTTAACGGTAATTGCGAAATGAGGGGATACCTCCCCTCGTACTCCCCTAAGGAAACTCTGAAAAACCTCGTCTCTCTGTCATCGTACCGGACACAGTAAACGTTGATCCGGTATGACTGCGAGGAGACGAACGATGAAACAACAAGCGCTTACTATGACGGGCTACTTTGACAAGGGTAAGAA
>JAKAIH010000240.1 GCA_021825225.1 Pseudomonadota bacterium | reverse complement strand
TCCGATCTGCGCATCTCTACACCGCGGTGCAGCGCATGTCGCATCTGGTGTCGCAGCTGCTGTCGCTCGCGCGCAACGAACCCAGTACGGTGAGGAAACTCGAGCTTGCGCCGCTCGATCTCAACAGGCTTGCCTTCGAGGTGACCATGGACTGGGTGCCGGAGGCCTATCGCAAGAACATCGACCTCGGTTTCGAGGACGCCGGGAAGCACGTGATGATCGGCGGCGATGCCGTGCGCCTCACCGAGCTGATCAACAATCTTCTGGACAACGCCGTGCGCTACAGCCGCGCCGGCGGCCGGGTGACGGTGCGCGTGGCGCAGGAACCCGGCCCCAGGGTCTCGATCAGCGACGACGGCCCCAGCATTCCGGTCGAGGAGCGCCAGCGCGTGTTCGAACGCTTCCACCGCCTGCTCGGCAACCAGGTCGACGGCAGCGGGCTCGGGCTCGCCATCGTGCGCGAGATCGCCGTCCTGCACGGGGCGGAGATCTCGCTGGAGGACGACACCGACGGCGTGGGCAACACCTTTACCGTGAACTTTCCCGCCGCGGCGCCCGCCTGAACCGGGCCATGCTCCGGCTGCCGGCTGTGAGCCTGGCGTAATCATTCCGAAAGCCCTGCGTAATGTTGCCGACAGACCGGCGTAAAGCTGGCGACAGGCCTCAGTAATTCCAGTCCATTAAGCTGGGTCCTCCTATTGCGGAAGGGGGACGTACCATGCTCGCAACACTGGCCAGTCCGGACACATGGACGGCACTGTTCAAGATCGCCGTGATCAACGTGGTGTTGAGCGGTGACAACGCGGTGGTCATCGCGCTCGCCTGCCGCTCGCTGCCGCACAAGCAGCAGAAGCAGGCGTTCATCGTCGGCACCGGCGGCATCGTGGTGCTGATGACCCTGCTGACCGCTTTCGCCGCGATGCTGATGAGCCTGCCCTACATTCAGCTGATCGGCAGCATCCTGCTGGTGTGGATCGGCATCAAGCTGCTGCTGCCCGAGGACGGCGAGGGCAACATCCGCGACAGCAGCAATTTCTGGGAAGCGGTGCGCACCATCATCATCGCCGATATGGTCATGAGCCTGGACAATGTCCTGGGCATGGCCGGCGCCGCCAAGGGACACTACGGCATGCTGTTCGTAGGCCTGCTGATCACCATGCCGCTGATCCTGTTCGGCAGCGCGCTGTTGATGAAGCTGATGGAGCGCTTCCCGCTGTTCATCACCATCGGCGCGGGCCTGCTCGGCTACGTCGCGGGAGACATGGCGGTGGGCGATCTCGCGGTGAAAGGCTACGTCGAGTTGCATGCCCACATTCTGGACATCGCCGCGCCTCTGGTCGGGGCGATGTTCGTGATCGTCGCCGGCAAAATGCTCGCGCGCAAGAAAGGCGGGGAAGCAGCGGCCAATGGGGTGCCGGGAGCGCTGGGCAAGTCCTTCGAAATCTCATGAGGAGTCAAGCATGGAAGAATCCGACATGATCAACGTCGTCGTTCCGGTGTGCGATGCGCGCGATTCGGCCTGGCAGGTCGAGCAGGTTATCGGCTTGTACCGGCAGTCGCAGGCGCGCGTGCATGTGCTCAACGTTCAGACTCCGCTGCCCAGGCATGTATCGCGCTTTTTCAACGGCGCCCAGCTGCATGACTTTCACCAGGAGAACGGCATGCGCGTGCTCGCACCCGTGCTGCGCAGTCTCGAAGCCGCGGGTGTGCCGCACAAGACCCACGTGTTGGTCGGGCTCCAGGCCGAGACCATCGTGCGCTTCGCCAAGGAATACGCATGCCGGCGCATCATCCTCGAAGAGAGCGGCGAGAGCTGGGTGTCCGCCCTGGGGCTGGGCTCGATCAGCAGCCAGGTGCGGCACCTGACGCGCACGCGCCAGCTCGGCGTCTCGCTCGGCGGCGCCTGAAAGGGCGTGCCGCCGGATCCGGCGCCGGTGACCCAGGCGCAAGATCCGGCGCGGCACGATTTGTTCTCGACGTAGTCCCTGTATTTGGGTAGGCTTGCGTCCACAACGCAGGCATACGACCGGCTGCGCCGCGTTGCGCCATCTACAGGGAATGCTCATGAACCAGCCATTGCTGTTCACGCCGCTGCGCCTGCGCGAACTCGAACTCAAGAACCGCGTGGTGGTGGCGCCCATGCACCAGTATTCGGCGGTGAACGGTTTCGCCAACGACTGGCATCTGATGAACGCGGGCCGTTATGCCGCCGGCGGCGCCGGGCTGGTGATCCTCGAATCGACCAAGATCGAGCGCCGCGGCTGCGGCACGGTGGGCGACCTGGGCATCTGGGACGATGCCTTCGTGCCGCAGCTCGCGCGCATAGTCGAATTCGTGCATCGGTGCGGCGCCGCAGCGGGCATTCAGCTCGGTCACTCCGGGCGCAAGGCGCGCATCGAGCGTCCCTGGGAAGGCGGTCGGCCGCTGGCGCGCATCGATGCCGAACAGCAGGGCATCACCGACTGGGAGGATTGGGAACTCGTCGCGCCGAGTGCGCTTCCCGCCGATGAAGGCGCTCCGGTGCCGCGCGCGCTCACGCGCGGGGAAATCCGCGCCGTGGCGGAGGCCTGGGGCAAGGCCGCGGCGCGCGCACATGTGGCCGGCTTCGATACGGTCGAAATCCACGGCGCGCACGGCTTTCTGATCCACGAGTTCCTGTCGCCGCTGGCGAACCAGCGCACGGACGAATACGGCGGCTCCGAGACGAAGCGCATGCGCTTCGCGCAGGAGGTGTGCGAGTGCGTGCGCGCGCACTGGCCGCCGGGCAAGCCGCTGTTTCTGCGCCTGTCGGCGGAGGACGATGCCGGCTGGGGCCCGGCGCAGAGCGTGGCGCTGGCGAAACTGGTCAAGCCGATGGGCGTGGACGTGATCGACTGCAGCTCGGGCGGCATTCTCGGCAAGCCGCCTGCCGGGGCGGCCAAGCCCGCCTACGGCTACCAGGTGCCTTACGCGGAGAAAATTAGAAATGAGGCCGGCATCAAGACCATGGCCGTGGGCCTGATCGTGCACGCGGAGCAGGCCGAGGGCATCCTGCAGGAAGGCCGCGCCGACCTGATCGCGCTCGCGCGCGAGATGCTCTACAACCCCAACTGGACCATGGACGCGGCGCAGAAACTCGGCTGCGACGCGCAGTTCGCGCTGGTGCCGCCGCCTTATCGCTACTGGCTCGCGCGGCGCGCGGCCACGGTGCCCGAAGTCAGGCCCTCGACCTTCGGCCCGCGCTGAGCGTTCGCGCGGGCTTGCTGCGGATCAAAGGATGCCGGCCATTCCGGCGACCGCGCCGACCAGGATCAGCCACACCGGATTGAGCCTGGTGCGCAGCATCAGCGCGACGGTGGCGAGCGTGAGCAGGGCGCCGCGCCAGTCGTGGTCGGCCGAGTGCGCGAGGATCCAGCCGCTCGAGAGCGTAAGCCCGATCGCGATCGGGCCCAGTCCGCCGCGAATCGCGCGGCCCAGGGGCGCGTCGGGATTGTTCGCATGCAGGCGCGTGACCGCGAGAGTCAGCAGGATAGGCGGGGCGATCATCGCCAGCGTCGCCACGATCGCGCCGGCCCATCCGCCAAGCTGCAAGCCGAGCAGCGTCACGAACATCATGTTCGGGCCGGGGGCGGCCTGGCCCAGCGCGTAGGCGTCGGCGAACTGGGTGGCGCTCAGCCAATGATTGGCTTCCACCACGTAGCGCTGCATGTCCGGCAGGATGGAACTGACTCCGCCGATCGCCATCAGCGACAGCAGCGCGAAATGCAGGCCCAGGCCTGCCAGGTCGACTTTGTCCATCAGTCTTTATCGCGCCAGGCGGCGGCGACTGCAAACGGTGCGAGCGCGCCGACCACGGCGAGCAAAGGCCAGCGCAGCGCACCGACGCCGACGAGGGCGAGCGCGGCGAACAGCCAGGGGCGCCGGCGCCGCTTGAGGCTGGTGGTCATTTTCAAACCGGTGGCGAGCACCAGGCCGGCGGCCACGGCCGACATGCCGGAGAGCGCATGCTGCACCAACGGCAGATTGCCATAGCCGCGATAGAGCAGGCCCAGCGCAATCATGATCAGGAACGGGCCGGTCACCAGTCCGGCAATGGCTGCCGCCGCCCCGGCGTAGCCGGCGAAACGATAGCCGATCATCACCCCCATATTGCCGATGTTCGGGCCCGGCAGCAGTTGTCCCAGCGCGAGGGTCTCGACGAACTCGCGCTGTGTGAGCCAGCCTTTGTTCTCCACCAGGGTGCGATGCGCCCAAGGCAGCACCCCGCCGAAACCGGACAGCGCCAGCTGCGAAAAGGCGAGGAACAGTTCCAGCGGGCTGACCTTGCGTGGAGCGGGACCGGGCGCGTCCACGGCGGGCGGTTGGGGCAGGTGCATGGGCGGGGCGTCGAGCAGTGAAGAGGAGGGGGCCGCATTATCGCAGCCCGCGCGCTGCCAGCCAAATAGGTAATCGAAATCAGGCGTATTTGCGCAGGATATTTCGGCACCATGCTTGCTTAGGGTTTACGCCTATACCGCATGGCTAGTGCGGCACCTACACTCGCCAGCTTGAGCCGCATTACCTGTGGCGAGCGCTCGGGCGCTCAGGCCGCGGCATACATATTCGGGGGTGGAGCATGGGCAAATGGATAAAGAAATTCGCGCGGCATTATCTGCTGTACGGCGCACTGCTTCTGGTTCTTTGTTTCGGCATATTCCCTTTCATCGTGCTCTACACCAGTTCCATGTCCCTGGCCGAAATGCTGGACCGGTTTTCCGCGGACAAGACGCATGCGCAAAGGCTTGACGGCCTGTGGACCGTGATCGGGAAGCCCTACGACTACTTGGTGACCACAGTGGGTTAACCCGCACCAAAAAAAGCCGGCTTGGGGGCGCGCCCCGAGCACCGCACAGGATCATTCAGCAATTCCGGAGGAGCATTATGATACGCAAGCTGACCGCAGCACTGTTCGTTGCATTTTTCGCCGTTTTCAGCGGTGCCGCCAGCGCCGCCACGGCGCCGTCGGAAATCAAGATCGGCACGCTGTACGCGGCCTCGGGCGCGTTTGCCGCGATTTCGATGCCGGTGCATAAGGGTCTGCAGCTCTGGGTCGACCAGAAGAACGCCGAGGGCGGCGTGT
>JAKAIH010000239.1 GCA_021825225.1 Pseudomonadota bacterium | reverse complement strand
TCCGTGCAAGAAAACTGCCGCGTCAACTCGTCAGCCACCCGGGCCGTTGTTCTCTTACTGAAACCGCGAGCCTGTCCGGATGCTGCGCCCTCTTTGTCCCGAGATCCCCGGCCACCCGCTGCATGTGATCCAGCGCGGCCGTCTGCGTTCGGCAATCTTCTTCGGCGAAGAAGATTGCACGGCCTACCTGGGCTGGCTCGGCCGCTACGCCGTCGACTTCGCTTGCTCGGTGCACGCCTACGTGCTGATGGGCAACCATGTGCACCTGCTCCTCACGCCCTCGCGCGTGGGTGGGGTCGCCGGCCTGATGCATTCCCTGGACGAGCGCTATGAACGCTACCAGGTTGAAGTCCACCACCGCGACGCTGCGCTGTGGGAGGATCGCCACGAGGCGCTTCCGGTACATGTCGGGCGCTACCTGATTTCATGCATGCGCTATATCGAGCTCAATCCGGTGCGTGCCCGCGTGGTTGCCTGGCCGGGGCAGTATCGCTGGTCGAGCTTCCGCGCCAATGCACTGGGTCAGGACGACCCGCTGCTGACGCCCCACGCGCACTACTGCGTACTCGGGCGCGGCCCCGAGGCGCGCCAGGCAGCGTACCGGGCGCTGTTCCATGACCACGCTTCCGCAACGCCGTTGCGTCGCGCGCGACGAACTGGGTAGCCCATTCGGAGTGTGATAAATTGCCCCCGATATCGATCGGGATCCCCGCGTGCCCAGTTACCTGCGACCCACCAGCCAGTCCGAAGCCCTCGCCGCACTCGCGCAACGCAGCCTGACGGTGCTCGCCGGCGGAACCGACTACTATCCGGCCCGGGTCGGCAAGCCGCTTGCGGACGACATCCTCGACATCAGCGCCATCACCGCCTTGCGCGGCATCGGCGAGCATGCAGACCACTGGCGCATCGGCGCCACCACCAGCTGGAGCGAAGTCATTGCGGCTCAACTGCCGCCGCTGTTCGACGGGCTAAAGGAAGCCGCAAGCGAAATCGGCGGCGTGCAGATCCAGAATGCCGGCACCATCGCCGGCAATCTTTGCAACGCCTCGCCCGCCGCCGACGGCGTGCCACCGCTGCTCACGCTCGATGCGCGCGTCGAAATCGCGGATGCCGCCTCCTGCACGAGTTTGCCCTTGTCCGATTTCATCCTTGGCAACCGCAAGACCGTGCTGCGCCCGGACCAACTGCTCACGGCCATCCTGATTCCCAAGCCCGCGCACGCGGCGCGCAGCCACTTCGCCAAGCTCGGCGCGCGCAAATATCTCGTGGTGTCCGTCGTCATGGTCGCGGCCACGCTGGAAATCGACGCCGGGCGCGTGAGCGCGGCGCGGGTCGCAGTCGGCGCCGCCTCCGCCGTGGCGCAGCGCCTGCCGCTGCTCGAGGCTGCACTCATCGGCCAAAAGCCCGACGCGAGCCTGAGTAACCGTGTGCAGGCCGAACAGCTGGCGCCGCTCGCGCCAATCGACGACGTGCGCGCGAGCCGGGAATACAGGCTGGATGCGGCCCTTGGCCTGCTGCGGCAGGTGCTGGGCGAACTGGGAGCGCGCGCATGAACCGGCCGCGGGCGGAGTTCGACACGCAGGCGATACGCTTCGTCGTCAATGGCCGGCCTTGCGAATTTTCGGGTAGCCCCGCGAAAAGACTCGCGGATGTGCTGCGCGACGATCTGGGCCTGACCGGGACCAAAATAGGCTGCAACGCCGGCGACTGCGGCGCCTGCACGGTACTGTTGGACGGGAAGCAAGTGTGTTCCTGCATCACCGCCGTTGCGCAGGTGAACGGACGCAAAGTGACCACGGTGGAAGGCCTTGCCGGCGACGGCAGGCTTTCCGCGCTGCAGCGCGCCTTTCACAAGCACGGCGCGGCGCAATGCGGCATCTGCACGCCGGGCATGCTGATGGCGGCATCCGACCTGCTCTCGCGCAAACAGCGGCCCACTGCCGAGGAGGTGAAGCAGGCGCTCGCAGGCGTGCTCTGTCGCTGCACCGGCTACCAGAAGATCATCGAAGCGGTACTCGACGTTGCGCAAGCCCAGGCGCCGCCTGCGCCCGCGGCGGGCGCGGCCGTAGGCGCACGCGTACCCAAGGTGGATGGCGTAGCCAAGCTCACCGGTGCGGAGCGCTATGGCGCCGACGGCATTCCGGCGGACGCCTTGTGGTTGCGTGTGGTGCGCTCGCCGCATCATCACGCCAGGTTCGAACTGGGCGATCTCGCGGCTTTCCTCGCCGCGCATCCGGGCATCGAGCGCGTGCTCAGCGCGCGCGATGTGCCCAGCAACGGTTTCGGCATTTATCCGCATATCAAGGACCAGCCGGTGCTCGCCGATCGCATCGCGCGCTTTCGCGGCGAAGCCGTGCTCGCGCTGGTCGGCACGCGCGCAGCGGTCGAAGCAGTGATCGATTCCGAATTGCCGATCCGCTATACCGAGTTGCCTCCGGTCCTGGGCCTGGCCGCCGCGCAAGCGCCAAACGCGCCGCTGGTGCAGGCGGACAAGCCGGCCAATCTTCTGCTGGACGGCTGGGTGCGGAAGGGCGACGCGGCGGCCGCCTTTGCCAATTGCGCAGCGATTGCCGAAGCCACATTCGAAACCGGCTTCGTCGAGCACGCCTATATCGAGCCTGAGGCCGGCTGGGCGCGGCGCGTGGATGATCGCCTGGAAATCCATGTCACCACCCAGACGCCCTATATGGACCGCGACGAGATGGCCGTGGTGATGCAGCTCGCGCGCGAGCAAATCCGCATCGTGCCCACCGCCTGCGGTGGCGGCTTCGGCGGCAAGCTCGACCTGTCGGTGCAGCCGCTGGTCGGCGTCGCGGCCTGGCTGCTCGATAAACCCGTCGCCTGCGTCTATACGCGCCCCGAAAGCATGGCCGCCAGCACCAAGCGCCACCCCTCGAAAATCCGCATCAAGTCCGGCTGCGACTCGGGCGGCAAGCTGGTGGCGATCGAAACCGAGGCGGACTTCGACACCGGCGCCTATGCGAGCTGGGGTCCGACCGTGGCCACGCGCGTGCCGATCCATGCGAGCGGCCCCTACTTCGTGCCGCACGTCACGGCGCGCGGCCGCGCTTTCTTCACTCATTGCCATCCCTCGGGCGCCTTCCGCGGCTTCGGCGTGCCGCAGGGCGCGATCGCGCACGAGGCGATGATGGACGAGCTTGCGGGCAAGCTCGGCATCGACCGGCTCGAGTTCCGCCGGCTGAACGCGCTCAAGGCGGACGATGCCACCGCCACGGGCCAGGTGCTCGCGCATTCGGCCGGGCTGCCGCAATGCCTCGACGCCTTGAAGCCGCATTGGGACGAGGCGCTTTCCGCGTGCGCCGAATTCAACCGGACCCCGAGCGCGAAACGGCGCGGTGTCGGCATAGGCTGCATGTGGTACGGCATCGGAAACACTTCGCTCTCCAACCCCTCGACCATGCGCATCGGCCTCTCCGCCAAAGGCGAATTGACGCTGTACAACGGCGCGGTCGATATCGGCCAGGGTTCGAACACCATCCTCACGCAGATCGCGGCCGACGCGCTGGGCCTGCCGATGGGGCAGTTCCGTATCGTGATGGGCGACACCGATCTGACCGCCGACGCAGGCAAGACCTCCGCTTCACGCCAGACTTTCGTATCGGGCAACGCAGCCGAAATCGCCGGACGCGACTTGCGCGCGAAACTGCTGGCCCTGCTCGAAGCTGCGCCGGATGCGGCGCTGAACCTGGAGGGCAGCGTAATCGAGGCACGCGACGCGAACGGCGAGCATCGCTGCGATCTCGCTTCGTTGCCGGCGCGCCACGCAAACGACGTGCTGCAAGGCGCAGGCACGTTCGATCCGCCCACCAGCCCGCAGGATGAGAACGGCCAGGGCGTGCCCTATGCGACTTATGCCTTCGCCGCACAGATGGCAGTAGCCGAAGTGGACTGCGAGCTCGGCACGGTGAAGGTGCTCGAGATCGTGGCCGCACATGATGTCGGCAAGGCGATCAACCCGATCCAGGTCGAAGGACAGATACAGGGCGGCATCATGCAGGGCCTGGGCCTGGCGTTGATGGAAGAATATCTGCCGGGCAGGACCGAGAACCTGCACGATTATCTGATCCCGACCATAGGCGACATGCCGAATATGCGATGCATCCTGATCGAGGATGCCGAACCTCTGGGCCCCTCCGGCGCGAAAGGCGTAGGCGAGCCGGGTCTGATCCCCACCGCGCCGGCGATCCTGGGCGCTATTCATCACGCCACCGGCGTGCGCATGCACCAGGTGCCGGTGCTGCCGCACCGCTTGCGCGCGGCCTTGAAACGAGCGGAGGTCCGCTGATGCGCGAAGATACCTATCAAGGCGAAGTCGTCGACAGCCCCAAGGCCAAAGACGCGAAAGGCATACGCTGCGACGCCTGCCCGGTGCTGTGCCTGGTGAAGCCGAACGACTTCGGCGCCTGCGACCGCTATACCAACGTCGAAGGCAAGCTCACCCGGGTCGATCCGCTGGTCATCACGCAAAAGCCCGATGTGAAACTGGTGAAGTTCCTGCACCAGGACTGGGACGGCAGCCTCCTGCCCGATGCGCCGGTATTCGTCACCGGCGTCGGCGCCACCACCACCTACCCCGACTACAAGCCCGCGCCTTTCATCGTGTCCTCCAAGGTCGAGGGCGTGGACATGGTGACCGTGGTCACCGAGGGCATATTCAGCTACTGCGGCGTGAAGCTCAAAATCGACACCGACCGCTACCTCGGACCGGAGCAGGCCGCGGTGCGCGTGGACGGCGAGCAGGTCGGCCATGTGACCACCGCGGAATACGGCTCGCAAATGCTGTCGGTCGGCGGCGTGCACCACCTGACCGGAGGCGGCAAGAAACAGGGTCGCGTCACCTGCGATGCGCTGCTGCAGCTGTGCAACAAGGAAGCCGTGGAACTCACGATAGACGGCGGCGCGAGCGTGCTGGTGCAGGCGGGCAAGCCGCCCATCGTCAACGGCGTGCCTGAGGCGCGCATGCGCGTGGGCTGCGGCTCGGCCACCATAGGCATCTTCGCGCCGCAATGGATCGGCCATGCGGATGAGGTCATCGTCGTCGACGATCACATTACCGGCGTGCTCACCGAGCACCAGGCCG
>JAKAIH010000238.1:1238-5111 GCA_021825225.1 Pseudomonadota bacterium | reverse complement strand
ATCTGTCGTCGATGCATGGATTGCGCGACAGCGTAGACAAAACGGAGTCCTGGGCTTGGCCTGCGTATCTGCAAGCCCTTGCGTTACAACAACGAGCAAAGAACAAGATTGCGGGCAAAAATCAGGGTCGATTTAGATTCGGCAGACCTGCAGACCTGTAGTGTCCTGGAGCGCGTCGGCGACGAGAGACTGCGCCCACGGTCCTTACTCCGGCACCACCTCCAAAGTCGCAGTCTCGACTTTGATTGGAGCCTGGGCAGCGGCCTTTTCCTCGGCCTGCCGGTATTCCTCTTCCTCCGCAGCCTGTGCGGCTTTCGCGTTTTTGCGGCGCAGGAAGTCCCCAATGTCCATGTCTTCGTCGAGTATATGGTCGAGCAGCCAGTGGCGGAGAAAGCGCATGGTTTTGCCGTCCGCTATGGCATCTTCTCGGGACAATTCTTCCTGGAGGAGGAAAATGGAAAAATACAGCTGTTCGTGCAGCTTTTGCTGATGGGCGAGGCGTGGAAAGCCGATTTTGAGCATCAAAGTCTCTTCGTGCTGAAAATGCTCCTCGGCATAGGAAACCAGCCGGTTCAGGACAAACGTCGCCAGCGGACGCGTGATGCGGTTCGCATGCTTGTCGTGGAATTCGTTGATCAGGGCGATAAGATATTGGTGCTCCGTGTCGATCAACGGGACACCGACCCGGTAGTCATCACGCCAGCTTAGAAGTGTCATGGTAAGGTTTCCGCGCCTGTGGACGCCGGTTCGGACAGTGTTCCCATGTGTATACGGCCGCGCCGGCGCGAACTTTAGCCGGACGATGTGGACTGTTGCGGCCCGGTTCATTTTCGCCGGGTCCGCGCTTGCGCCGCGGCCCTGGCAGAGAAGGCGTTTGCGCCGCGTGTGTCACAAATGCGGCATCATGACGCCCTGGCACAATTGATAATTCGCCCAGAATCTCCCAGGAAAGCACATATGCCCTATCTTTCGTCATGGCAGGCCTTTGCGCTGGGCTCGGCCTTTTTCGCCGGATTGACTGCCATTCTCGGCAAACTCGGCGTCGAAGGCCTCAACTCCAACCTGGCGACGCTCATACGCACGGTGGTTATCTTTTTCGTCACCGCGGGCATCGTGAGCCTGCGCGGGGAATGGGCATGGCCGCGCGACGCGTCGCTGCGCTCGGTGGGATTCCTGATCGCCTCCGGCGTGGCGACCGGCCTGTCCTGGCTGCTGTATTACCGTGCGCTGCAGATGGCCCCGGCTTCGCTGGTGGCGCCGATCGACAAGCTCAGCGTCGCCTTCGCCATCGTTCTCGCCGTGGTGTTTCTCGGTGAAACGTTCACGCTGAAACTGGCACTCGGCGGCGCGCTGGTTCTGGCCGGGGTGCTGGTGCTCGCATGGCCGTGATTGCACGCAGCCTTCCACACCGGCGGCTGCGCGCCCCCGCGCGCCGGATCATGGGCGCAATCCGGGGGGCTGCGGCGCGCCTTGCGTTCGCATGCCTGGCGCTCGGCGCCAGCGTCAGTGCCTGCGCCCAGGGCTACCTCGGCAAGCTGCAGGACGACTTCGACGAGGTGAAGGCGCTGAGCCAGCGCAAGCACCGCGTCGAATTCGAGAACGACGTCTTTTTCAAGACCGACCGCAACTACACCGACGGCGTGCGCTACGGCTACAAGTACGTGGGGCTGCGGCAATACCGCAAGCCGCCGGACGCCGGCGAAGGTTTCCTGCCGGGATTCAACCTCGATGCGGTGAGTTCGGAGGCGTGCGCCGACGGACGTCTGTGCTTTCACAAGAGCTATACCTTCTACGTCGGCCACAGCATGTACACGCCGAGCAATATCCGGCTGCCACCGGAGCAGATCCCGCCCGGCGACCGGCCCTATGCCGCCTGGCTGTATGTAGGCTTTTACCGCGAGCTGTTTGCGAGCGACGGCCGCTATTGGCGCTATGGGCTCGACGTGGGCTGCATCGGGCCCTGCGCGCAGGGCGAGCAGGTGCAGACTTTCATCCACCGCAACATCACCAATTCGCCCATCCCGCAGGGCTGGAGCGCGCAGATCCACAACGAGCCCGGCGTGGTGTTCCGCTACGAGTACGTACCCGGCTCATGGCAGCCCTTGCATTACCTCGATCTGACGCCGCATTTCCAGTTCGGCGCGGGCAATCTCCAGGTCTATGCGGGAACCGGCGTCACGCTGCGGCTGGGGCGTTTTCGCAGCAACTACCTCACGCAATGGCACAGCAATCACCCGCTGGAGGCGCTGGCCTCGGCCGACGGCGTGCAATCGGATGCGGGCTGGCAGCTGTGGCGCAGCAAGGACGATTTCGATCTGTACTGGTTCGTGCGCCTGCACGGCGATGCGATCGCGTACAACGCGCTGGAGCAGGGCGGCATGTTCAATCGGTCCAGCCCGGTGATCGGGCGCGCGCGCCCGTTCATCGTCGAGGGCGAAAGTGGCGCGGCTGTTCACTACCGCGATTTCTCTTTCAGCTTCAGCCTGGTGCGGCGCAACTATGCCGATGTGCTGCGCCTGTGGAACCCGAACAGCGACAAATTCGGCCGCGTCGTGGTGGAATGGGCGTTCTGATGCGCCGCAGGAACGCAGCGCCTGCCGCCGGCTTGAGGCTATTGCGTTGCGGCGGACGCGCCCTGCGCCGGAGTTGAAGGCGCGGCGGCGGCCGGCGCCAGACATTTGCTCACGTGACGGATCTCCGGCCCGTCGGCCGAGAATTCGACGGCAAAGCCGAGCGAGCGCATGAAGTGGAGCATGGGCTTGTTGCTCGACAGGATCTCGCCTTCGATGCTTTCTATGCCGGCCTGCGCCGCCGTGTCGATCAGGTTGAGCATCAGCGCGCGGCCGATGCCGCGATGCTGCCAGGCGTCGGCCACGGTGAGCGCGAATTCGCAGGTCTTGCCGTCCTCGCGCCGCACGTAGCGCGCGACGCCGATCTGCACCTCCTTGTCCTCCAGCATCACGGTCGCGATCAAAGCCATGTCGCGGCTGAAGTCGATGCGCGTGATTTTTTTCAGGCGCTCGGGCGAAGAGTAGGAACCGGCGCTGAACATGCGGTTGTAGCGCGTCTCGGCCGACCAGTTCTGCACGAACTCGGTCTCGATGTCGAGATCGTCGGGCAGCATCGGGCGGATGCTGATCGCCTGGCCGTAGATGGGCGAATAGGAAGAACTCAGTTGCGCCAGGTAGTCGGCGGTGGCTTTTGCGTTCATGCTGTTCCATGCGCGCCGGAGCGCGCCGCGTGGGTGGATGAAGCGCTTTGCAGCGCCAGAGGAGCTTGTTCGCCGGCCGGCACGTGAATGCCGCCGTGGCGTTCGAGCAGCTGGTCGAAGGCGATGAGGGCGCGCTCGCCGGCGCGCGGGTCGACGAACAGGCGCGCATCGAGCTGCGCGCCGACATAGATGGCGCAGATCTCGAAGGCGAGCTGTTCGGGGTCGGTGTCGGCGTGCAGCTCACCAGCCTCTACGGCCAGGCGCACGCTGCGGGCGAGGGTCTTGCGCAGCTCGCGCATGCTTTGCGACACCAGCTCCCTCACCGGACCGGGGCAATCGTCGAATTCATAGGCGGCCGCGGTCATGATGCAGCCGCCCGGCAGCTTCGCGCCGCCGGTCCACTTGAGCCAGTTCTCGACGATGGCGCGCAGGCGCGGCAAGCCCGGCGGCTGCCGCATCGCGGGCTGGAACACGAGTTCCGAATAGAGCTGGCGCACGCCCTGGATGACGGCGAGCTGCAGTCCTTCCTTGGAGCCGAAGTGGGCGAACAGCCCGCTCTTGGACAGGCCGCTGCGCTCTGCCAGCGTGCCTATGGTCAAGCCGGCCAGACCGGCGCGGCTGGCGATGGCCAGCGCCTGGTCCAGAATGGCTGTTCGGGTTTG
>JAKAIH010000238.1:0-1138 GCA_021825225.1 Pseudomonadota bacterium | reverse complement strand
TGCGCTGCCGTCCTAGCCGAAAAAACGAACCGCGGTATCGAGCGCAACCCGGTCGGTGCGGGCCTTGTTTGCGGGAGCCTCGTCGTCGGCGTAGCCGAAGGACATGCCGAACAGAATGCCCACTTCGTCCGGCAGGCCGAACATCTCGCGCGCCGGGTCGGGAAACATGCCGAGCGCTCCCTGCATGCAGCTCGAAATGCCGCGCTCGGCCATCAGCAGCGCCAGGGTCTGGGCATAGATGCCCAGATCGACGGCGCCGGTCATCTTGAGATATTTCTCCATGGTGAAGAAGGCCGCGTGCGGGGCGCCGAAGAACTGCCAGTTGCGCAGCATCGCGAGCTGGCGGCGCTCCTTGTCCTTGCGCTCGATGCCCATCGCGCCGTAAAGCGCGTTGGCCGAGCCGAACTGGCGTTCGCGATGCACACCCAGGTATTGGACATTCCACTCGAAATCCGGATTGGCCGGTTTGCCGCTCATCACCGCGGCGACCAACTCCTGCTTCAGTCGGTCTTTGCTGGCGCCGGATACGACATAGGCGCGGCAAGGCTGCACATTGCAATTGGAAGGCGCGTGTTGCGCGAGCCTGAAAATGTCGTCGAGCACGTCCTGCGGAACGGGGTCGTCCTTGAAAGCGCGTACGGAAAAGCGCTGCTGCAAAGTGCCGGATACGGAGCGTGCGGTTGAGGACATGGGGTAGGGACCAAAAATGTTGATTCGCGCCTAGTGTAGCAAAGCGTCCCAGCGCCATAGCGGCCGCCGTCTCCGCCGCAGATTGACAAGCTCCGGCGCGCGCTTCAGAATTCACCCATGATTTCCTTCCTCCTGCGCCGACGCCAGATTCCGAACGACGGAAGGCGTCTGTGCGTCCGACGACGAAGCTAGCGCGCTTCGCCGCCACAGCCAAAAGGCCACAGACATCTGTGGCCTTTTCTTTTTTGTCGCACACATACGCAGGAGAAGCAGATGCAAAGAGATGATTTCAACGCGCTGATGAGGGTGGCCGAACGGCCACCGCAGGTGTTCGTTTCCGGTTCGGGTTCCTGGCTCGTGGATGAGACGGGACGGCGCTATCTCGATTTCGTCCAGGGTTGGGCGGTCAACTGCCTCGGCCACTGTCCGCCTGCACTGACCCAGGCCA